>CAMVHE010000007.1 GCA_947167215.1 uncultured Clostridia bacterium | reverse complement strand
TTCTCCATGGGAGTGTCCAGACTGACGATGTGATCGATTGTCAGAGAGAAAACCGTTTCACCATGCATATCCAATAGCGAATAGGTATTTGCCCCCGTTTTCTCTGTCCGATAGCCATTATTGAAATGTGGCCCTGACCAGTGCTGTGCAATGATTCCACGTGTAAGGATTGTACCTTCCCGGTCAATGATGCCCCAGTCCTGTTCCGGAAACTGCACCTCAGCGAAACCTTCGCTGAATGAACCGACATATGTAAACTGAGGTTCTATCACCACATGCCCCTGCAAATCCGCAAAACCAAACAGCTTCTCCTCGTCATTCGAGACAGCAATCCGTCCACCGGAAGCGCCATGGCCGTAGACTGCATGTATCCCTTCCGGCAGCGGGATGGCTGCTCCCGTTTCATCGATCAGGAAGAACTCCGATGCATCACCCTCCTCGTCTTCGTAGGCCACTGGTGCCACACCTTCTCGGAACACGGACGGATCAGTTGAAAAAAACAGGCACGGAACGACCAATTCACCGGTGGTCCGATCCGCATACCCAGCGCGGTAAGAGTCGTCCATCACAGGAATCAGACGGCTGTCGGAAACCCATGGCCATATGTTCTTCCATTTCAGTCCGGAAAAGCACCCGGATTGGATATCAAAGAAGCCTACTCTCTCGTTGTCCTCATCCTCTCCCCATCGCGTAACATACCAGATGCCGGTATCCTTCCCGCCATAATAGCTTTCATCATATCCCGGATCGAAAGAATACGTTGCCTCCAGCACCAGTTCTCCACAGCGGTCGATGACCCCCTGACAGTTCGGTCTGTCAGTCCAATTCATATCTTCAGAAGGCGTAAAACCATCCGGATAGATGGCAACCACCGCATAGTTTCCCCGGAATTCCATGGCATAATCAAACTGCGGGGCGATCACAAATTCACCGCTGCAGTTGATGTAACCCCACTTTTCGTTCTCGCCCATGGCCGGGAATAGAGGTTCCGATGTCTCTTCCTCCGCCCACGCTCCAAGCGGCACCAGGCACAGGATCATCACCCAAACCAGCAGCAACCGCTTCATTCCTGTTCAACTCCCTTCCATACGGCTCCCATACGACATTCCTGCAGAAACAATGCTTCCATCCATCAAACGCAGAGCCTTTGTCTTTTGTTCCCGCGTCTCTCCCTTTCTCCGGACAAATACCTTTTATATAGGCGTACGCCATGTGTTGTCAAAATCCTGCACAAAACAAAAAAGAGCAGGGTGGCCTTTTATACCACCCTGCCATGAGCGTTGCAGGGAAACCGTTGCAACAAATGTTGTCATCTGGTTATCAGAACCGGATTTCCGAGGCCGAAAGCCCTTGCAAAATACGGACTTTTGGTGCTCTGGTTCTTATTCCCACTCGATGGTTCCCGTTGGCTTTGGAGTTAAATCATAGAGAACACGGTTTACCCCAGCAACTTCGTGAATAATTCTGTTTGTAATTCGTTGAAGCACTGGCCAGTCTATCTCTTCAATGGTTGCCTGCATGGCATCCTTTGTGTTGATGGCACGAATAACTACCGGCCATTCGAAGGAACGCTTTCCATCCTTTATGCCCGTAGACTTGATGTCAGGGACAACCGTAAAGTACTGCCAAACTTTCTTGTCGAGTCCTTCTTTTGCAAACTCTTCTCTGAGGATAGCATCCGATTCACGAACAGCCGCAAGACGGTCACGCGTAATAGCGCCAACGCAGCGCACACCGAGTCCGGGGCCGGGGAATGGCTGACGATAAACCATATCATCCGGAAGTCCCAGAGCTTTTCCAACCATACGCACTTCATCCTTGAACAGGAACTTGAGTGGCTCAACTAACTCGAAATGCACATCCTCGGGCAGTCCTCCGACATTATGATGTGCCTTTATCCCGTCGCTTTCCAGAATATCCGGATAGATGGTGCCCTGTCCCAGGAAAGAGATACCGGAAAGCTTAGCAGCTTCCTCCCGGAATACCTCAATAAACTCTCCGCCGATGATTTTCCTCTTCTTTTCAGGATCATTTACACCAGCCAACTTATCCAGGAACCGATCCGTTGCATCCACATAAATGAGATTGCCGCCCAGCTGATGTTCAAAAACTTCAATTACCTGTTCGCTTTCTCCCTTGCGCATGAGTCCATGATTCACATGAATGCATGTCAATTGTTTTCCCACTGCGCGGATCAGCAGCGCTGCCACCACGGAAGAATCCACGCCGCCGGACAGAGCAAGTAAAACCTTACCGCTGCCAATTTGCTGCTGCAGTGCTGGGATCTGTTCAGCAATAAACTGCTCTGCCAGAGCGGTAGTAGTAATCCGCTCCATAGTCTCGGGTCTCCTGTTTGCGTTGTCCATGTTCCTTCATCCTTTCCTGTTTCGGATTTACAGAGCTCTTTCTTCATCGGTAAAAGGCAAAAAGACCATTCCCGTATAAGCCCTGAATGAGTTTTGCACTTTTTTGAACCGTGGATGCTTCCTCCAGCCCTCTGCCGTGCAATTAGCCGTAAAGTGAATTTCCGTATTGGGAAGAGCCTCCATCAATGCAGCTTTTTCCTCTTCGGAAATGGCCCTGCCAATACGCGATATCCACAACCGCTTCAATTGTTTCATGGGATAAAGCTGGGAAAGATCATCTATCCGCGTTCGGCTGAGATTTAAATCGATAAGATGCGGTAGATTCTGAAGCGGTGTGACATCGGTAATGTCATTCATAAAAAGCTCGATGTATTCCAGTTCCTTCAATTCCCCAAGGACGGAAATATCTGTCACCTTATTGTCTGCAAGAATAAGATAATGAAGCTGGGTAAGCGGTTTCAAAAATTCGAGGGATTCAATACTGCTGTGTCCCAGGTCCACGCCATGAATCTGCCAGCAGAAGCGGAGCGGCTCATACGAGGCACTTTTATAGCGAGGCTTCTCATCTGGCTGGCGCAAAGTAGAGAAAGCTGTAGCATCCGAGCGAACCCTGTATTTTGCAACCCGCAGAGTCCAACCAAACTGAATGTCCGGAAAAAGCTCCGTCAGCCGGTCCATCATCTCGACTTCCATTTTGGTATTGTACATGTTTACCGCACGCAGTTTCGGCATTCTCCGCAGAATGGAAATAAATTCCTCAAAGTCCGTGATCTGGGTTTTTCCGAGCTCCAGTGAAATCGTATCTTCACTCATTTCCATTCCATAGGCTTCAAAGGTATCTGCCATGGCAATGCCGGTCATGCACAGACAAAGAACCGCCATCAGGATGATCCATGCTTTTCTCATATCTTATTCCCCCATCTCTGCCGTGGGAATCAGTGTGGAAAAATAGAGTATATCGCAGATGGTCCGGCGCTTCTTATTGGAAGTTGCATTGATTTTCATGCCATCCAGTATAATACTGGAAGAAGATCCTCCATCAAGGTTATATGCCATCTTCACTCCCAGACCGTGCACATAATGGATAAGCTCCTCAATGGTCATGCCAACAGAGCCCTTGTTTTCCGGTCCTTCAACGGCTACAAAAACGTACGAAAGCGGGCCAATCTGGCAGGCCGCCATACGCTGAGCCTTTCTGAAAGTTCCTCCGTCAATGCGTTTGACCGGAAGTACCTCTTCCCCATCAATAACCAGTGCCGGTCCAAAGTTAAAGGTATTAATAATCGTCCCCGGGAAGGAATGCGCATCCTCCGGCGTCGGATCTTTCAGAATATGGAAGTCGCCCTGGTCATCAATAATCAGAAGATCATAGAGAGAGTCCGTCTTATCCCGGTAAAGGATTCCCTGCCGCACCAGGTATCCGCTGTTCCGATAATTAAAAAAGTCTCCGTTCACTGCCAGAACCGCATTGACACGTTTTGCCATGTTCTCGGGATAGGTTACTCTGGTAGTGCCATAACGGTCAGCCATGGTTGTCCGGATCTGGCTTGCATCGGCGATTTCCACATATGCAAGCATGACATTCGTATCATAAGCCCGGTCTGTTTCAATCCTAACCTTCAGGCTGGGATCCTCGTATCCTTTCTGGTCCGGCAGATAACAGTTCTTATTAGCCTTTATTCCGGCAACATCCAACGGAAGTTTTGCAAATGTCATTTCTGCATATGCCTTCATGCCAAGAAGGCACATAAGCATCAAAACAGAAATATGCAACCATTTTTTCCCGCTCAATCGTCTTACTTCCCTTCACAAAAAAATAGCACTGCAGGCATGAAATTCTTTTCCTGCTTGCCATATAACGCAAATCATTTCTGAAACCTACTGAATTTTACATGATAATTCCATTTTTTTCAACAGGTGGAACTGCTCCAAAAGAGTTGACGTGTCTTTGTGCAAGTTGTAAACTATCATTACCGCATCGAATGGCAGCGTCCATTTCTGCGTTATGAAGGCCAAAATCGTTTATCTTATTGCATTTCGAGTATGGAGGAAAAAGATGCTCACCCGTACTTTTTTTAATCGTTCCCCGCTGACTGCTTCCAATACTGCCGCCTTCCCTGTTGGTGCCATTCGCGCGCTTGGTACTTCCCGGGACTTTCTTCTGGAACTTCGTGCCGGACTGCTCGCCCAGAGTGCATCCCTCTTTCCGGAGGCAGGTGCCGAGAGCAGCTGGTACGGTGGTCCTGCTGCCGGCGGAATGCTGGCACCGCATTTGCTGGAGGCCATGGTCCTGACTGCCGGACTGCTTCGTGATACTGAACTGCAGCGTGAAGCCGTCCGTTTGACAGATTCTCTGCTGCATACCCAGCGGGAAGACGGATGCTTTGGTTCTGAAAGTGAAACTTTCACCACCCGCGGCAGAATGCTGCGTGCTTTGTGCGCTTCCTACAGTCTGACCGGCAACCGCGAAATTCTGACTTTCATTCTTCGCTACTTCCGCTATCTGCAGGAGACGATGCGCAGTCATCCTTTCAGCAGGGAAGACAGTCTGCATACGGCAGATACCATTGAAGCCGGCATTTTTGTCTATAACATTACCGGGCAGAAAGCGCTGCTTTCCGTACTGGAAATGCTGACCCGCGGAAGCATCGACTTCACCTCCCTGTTTACCACCTTTCCTTACAAGCTGCCGATTTCCCGTCAGTTTTCCGCAGAAGAGCTGCTGGAAAAAGCCGCAGCGGATGGCTATGTTTCCCATCTGCTGATGACCGCCAATGGTGCCAACCTTTGCGAAGGTCTCCGTGCAACCGCTCTCTGCGGTTTACTTACCGGCTCCAATAAGCAGCTTTCTGCAGCAGAGCGGGGACTTGCACGCATGAATAAGGCCCACGGTTCTGTTTCCGGCGGTATCACCGCAGATCCTCTGCTGGCGGGTACGCATCCCTCGCGCGGCGTCACCGCAGCCAGTCTCACGGAGCTGACTGCATCCCTGGAAACGCTCCTTTCCTGCCCCGGCGGAACGCATAACGCAGATCAATGGGAAAGTGCCATGTATAACGGAATAATGGCAGCCTTCTCCGAAAACCGCCAGAGTGTACAGCCCATTCAGCAGGCAAATCAGATCCGGATCGACGCAGAAGAGCGCTTCCCTCTCTCCGGCCCCAACGCTTCCCTGTTCTCTGTGCAGGACGGTGAAACTGTATGCCGCCTTCTCAGTGCCGTCGCGCGTTTCTACCAGCATCAGTGGATGCTCACCAAGGATGCCGGCGTTACTGCGATGGGCTATGCACCCTGTTCCATCCGCTACCGGCTCCATGATGCAATGGTCGAACTGCGGACGGAATCCCGTTATCCGGAAGACGGCAATATCCGCATCTCCCTGCAGACCGAAGCACCAACCGTTTTTCCGGTTCGACTGCGCATCCCCGGATGGGCACACGGTGCCACCGCTGCAGTGGGCGGATCGGTTTATGAAGGGGAACCGGATTCCTTCATCACCATTAACCGGGAATGGCAGAGCGGAGATGAGATACTGCTGACGCTTCCCATGTCCATTGAGAGGGAGGTGGCAGATCGTCAGGCCGTGACCATTACCCGCGGACCGCTTGCCTTCTGCTTCCAGCCGGAAAGCACCCGAAGCACCCTTCCGGACGGCAGCGAGCTGCTGCAGGGACCCGAAAACTTCGGATTCGCCCTGGTCACCGGCTCCGAGCTTACTATGATCAATGATGAAAACGGGCTGCGTCTTTGCGGTCTTGCCGTTCCCATCCAGAACTGGACGCTTGTATCCGGAAGCTGTGACCGTCCTCCCATTGATCCCGCTTTGGCTTCTTCCGAGGAATCTTTTGAAATCATGCTGGTCCCTTATGCCAGAGCAGCAATCCGGATAGCCGTCTTTCCTGTTTGTTAACAATTTCTTTTCATTTCTGACGTTTTTCTGCCTCTTTCCTCTGCTATGCTGACATACAGTTTCTTCGTTTCCTTTTTCTCTGCCAGCGTAGTTCAGGAACACTGCAAGCATTCTTGCTTGAGTTGTCCGTACGCCTGTACCGGAGGGTTATATGAATAAGACGTTCCGCATATTAATCTGTGATGACGATCCTGTCGTTCATCAGTCCCTTTCCATTTATCTGGACAGCGAAGATATACTGCATGATTCCGCTTTTGATGGCAATCAGGCACTGGACATGATCCACAAAAACCATTATGACCTTATGCTCCTTGACCAGATGATGCCCGGAAAAACCGGTATGGAAGTCTGTCAGACGGTACGTAAGGAAAGCACGCTGCCTATCATCATGCTGACCGCACGCGGAGAGGAAATCGACCGTATTCTGGGCCTTGAAATGGGAGCAGACGATTATATTGTCAAGCCTTTCAGCCCGCGGGAGGTAATCTCCCGCATCAAGGCCGTACTGCGGCGGACAGCAGCCAGCACCGATGCTCTTCCCGAGGAACATCTTACCACTGTCACCTTTGGTTCCCTGGAAATCATGCCTGAGCGATATACCGTTAAGCTGGCCGGTGAAAACATTTCCTGCACGCCGCGGGAAGTGGAACTTCTCTTCCTGCTTGCCTCCCATCCCGGGAGAGTCTTTGGCAGAGAGCAGATTCTCTCCCAGATCTGGGGCTATGATTTCTTCGGAGACACGCGTACTGTGGATACACACATCAAGCGTCTGCGACAAAAACTGGCCTGTGAGGAAATGGGAACCCTCTGGGATATCGTCACCGTCTATGGTGTTGGTTACAAATTTGAGGCTAATCTATGAAACACAGTTCCCTGCTTCGCCGCGCCATGCTGCTTGCCTATGGCGCGGTTGTTATCTTTGCCCTGATGATAATGCTCATCTACCGTATCGTATCGCCCCAGCTGTTTGCACAGAATAAAATCGATGATCTCATTCCAAAGGGACAGATCATTGCCAGTTATATTGAGAATACACTGAATGGTGAAATCTCCACCAGCTACCTCATGCCTCTCATCGGGCGCAGTTCTTCCCAGTGGGAAGCTACCGTGTGGGTGGTGGATACCGAGGGCCAGACACTTATGCGCACACAGATTTCCAATGGACGCACCGTTGGAAAGCTTCCCAAAGCTCTCGCCAATTCCATGCTGCCATCTGTCCTGGAAGGCAAGGTATCCACGCACTTCGGCGATATGAATGCTCTTGAAACCACCAAGGAAACCGATACCCGCAGTATCATTCCCAGCCATTTCTTTTTCAGCACTTTCGACATGAATGCCGATGCCAACGCCAATGAAGAAACCGTTTCGGGAAACTTTGTTGCCGTAGCGGTACCCATCTCGTTCAGCAGCGAAGTCGTCGGCGCAGTCTTCATGATTCAGAGCATGTCCGAAGTAATGGGAAGCATGCAGGTGCTTACCAATACCATTACCCTTTCACTCCTTTTTGTCGCCTTGCTGCTTCTGCCCCTAATCTACTGGGTGGCCGCACGTATGGCACGCCCGCTTCTGGCCATGCGGGACGTTGCCATGACCATGGCTTCCGGCAACCTGTCCATTCGGGCCTCCGAAAACGGCAAGGATGAGTACGGAGAACTCGGTCATGCCCTCAATTACCTGTCCACAGAACTCGGAAACACCATCTCGTCTCTCGAGCTTGAACGCAATCGCCTCAAAAATATGATTGACGGTCTCTCAGAAGGCATCATCGCTCTTGACGAAAACCACGGCGTTCAGCTTTCCAATCCTGCCGCTTCAAAGCTGTTAAAACTGGGTACTGAATCTGCGGACCTTCGTTCTTCCGTACCGGAAGTTTTTTCTCTGCTCGACCAGGCTATGGACCAGAATACAATGGTCCGTCAGATACTCTGGATTGGAGACACGGCGATTTCTGTCGCTGCTGCGCCTCTTCTCTCCCAGTACTACGCCATGCATCCAAACCTCAAGCATTGGGTCTCAGACGGTACACGGCTGCGTTGGAATCCTTTCTGATGTAACCAGTGCGGAGCGCCTCGAACAGACCCGCCGGGATTATGTCGCCAATGTATCCCATGAACTGCGTACTCCCCTGACTGCCATGCGCGCTCTGATGGAACCTCTGCGGGACGGCATGATCAAGGACGAAAACCAGAAAATGCAGGTATATGATGTGGTGCTGCGCGAAACCATGCGCCTGTCCCGGCTCGTGAATGACATGCTGGAGCTTTCCCGGCTGCAAAGCGGTACCGCCTCCATGGCCATTTCCACTTTCGACGTCAAGCCCCTCCTGGAGCTTATCCGGGAAACCTATTCTCCCTATGCGGACGATTACATGCAGACCTTCATCTATGATGTACCGGAAACACTGCCTCCTGTCACCGGTAATCCGGACCGTACCCAGCAGGTTCTGGTTGCGCTGCTCGATAATGCCTTCAAGTACACCCCGGAGGAAGGCACCGTAACCCTGCGTGCAGAAGTCATGGACGGATATATTGATATTTCTGTCAGTGATACCGGGATCGGAATCAGTGAAGAAGATCTTCCTCATGTTTTTGACCGATTCTATAAGGTCGACAAATCCCATCACAGCAAAGGAACCGGGCTGGGCCTTGCCATTGCCTATGAGATCATGAAGACCTTGGGAGAAAACATGACCGTAACCAGCTCGCAGGGAAAAGGAAGTACCTTCCGCTTTACCCTGCATCTGGCATAATTTGCCATGATCTGTTCCAGAAACTTTTTCTGTATTAGTAAAAGGACCCGGAAACCCGGGCCCTTTCTTATTTATATGGATGCTCGTCGCGATACCGCTTAAGCAGCTTTTCAATACGATGCCAGGGATTCAGCAGATAGCTGAGGGATGTATCATGATTGAGCGTTGCAACAATGTAAGCCATATACTTGCACATGTCTGCCTGCGAGAACCATGGACGGGCAAGCACTTCCGGCGGTGTATAAGTCAGGTTGGTTGCAAAAACATGGTCCAGGGCACCTTCACTGCAGGCCTGGTCAAATGCTTCCAGTCCCTTGGTGAAGAAGGCAAAGGTTGCACCGGCAAAGACCCGGTGTGCACCGCGCTTTTTGAGGTTGTAGGCCAGGTCCAGAATAGAATCTCCGGAAGCAATGATATCGTCTGCAACAAAAATATCCTTGCCTTCTACGCTGTCACCCAGATATTCATGGGCAATGATGGGATTGCTGCCGTTGACAATGCGGGTATAATCCCTGCGTTTGTAGAACATTCCCATATCCACGCCCATTGCAGAGCTGTAATAAATATTCCGGTTAAGTGCACCTTCATCTGGAGAAATGACCATCATGTGGTCTTTGTCGATCTTAAGGTCTGAATAGGTTTTGGTCAGAGCCTTCAGCATCTGATAGGTTGGCATAATGCTTTCAAATCCGTTCAGCGGAATCGCATTCTGTACGCGGGGGTCGTGCGCATCAAAGGTGATAATATTGCTGACGCCCATCCCCACCAGTTCCTGAAGCATCAAGGCGCAGTCAAGAGATTCTCTCGACGTTCTGCGGTGCTGTCTGCCTTCATACAGCATGGGCATAATCACATTAATGCGGAATGCTTTGCCGCTTGCTGCAGCAATGATGCGCTTCAGGTCCGCATAATGTTCGTCCGGCGTCATCGGAACTTCCCGTCCATAAAGCTTATAAGTGCACTGGTAAGCTCCAACATCGCAGATAATGAACAGATCATATCCGCGGACGGTTCCTTTCAGCATTCCCTTCGCTTCACCGGTTCCAAAGCGTGGGCAGCTTGCCTCCAGCAGAAATCCGTTCCTGTCCGTTCCATAAAAACTGTGGAGATTCTCTTCCGTTGTTTCGCTCTCCAGTTCTGGCGAAATCTGCCAGCGGAGAAGGTAATCGTTTACACGCTGTCCAATCTCTTCACAGCCGCGCATGGCAACGATTCCCAAAGGTGCTACTGGTCGTGTTGGAAATCTGTTCTCAGATGCCCGCTTTTCCTCCATGATCCTTTTTCCTCCGTCCGTTATCTGTTGCTCAAAAGCGTCTTATTATATCATAGATGTCAAGCCGCTTTCCCTTTTCCAGCCATGCAATACTAAAAGTTTGTCTCTTCTTACCAAAATATTACCTTCCCTTTCTCTACTCCGCTGAAGCTTTTTTTCTGTTTTTCTTTCTTCCGACATTTATTCCGGTCATGCCCCCACTTTTTCACAGTTTTTTCGGATTGACCTTGTTTTTTTCGACTGCTATAATGAACGCCATCTTATTCAGCAGGAGGGATTTTTCTGAAACGCATCGTCCTGACCGGCGGAGGAACTGCCGGCCATGTCAGTCCCAATCAGGCACTGATTCCCCATCTCCTCAGGGATGGTTATGAAATACATTACATCGGCACCAAAAAAGGCATAGAACGCTCCCTCGTCGAGCCCATGGAGGGTGTGACCTATCATGCCGTGCAATCCGGCAAACTGCGCCGCTACTTCGATCTCCAGAATTTCACGGATCCTTTCCGTGTCATTGCCGGCATTTTTCAGAGTGCGGACCTTATCCGCCGCCTCCATCCGAGCGTGGTCTTTGCCAAGGGCGGATTTGTTTCGGTTCCTGTCGTTGTCGGCGCCGCCTTCTGGCACGTGCCTGTCGTCATGCACGAAAGTGATATCACCCCCGGGCTGGCCAATAAGCTCTGTAAACCTTTTGCGCGCTGCATCTGCACAACCTTTCCTGAATGTGCCGAAAGCCTCGGTAAAAAGGGCATTCTTACAGGCACACCGCTCCGCGCCTCTCTTTTCTCCGGGAAACGCGAACGCGGGCTTGCCCTTGCCTCCTTTACCGGAGAGAAGCCGGTTCTCATGATGATGGGAGGTTCCCTTGGTGCACAGACTGTCAACAGCGTTCTGCGGGAGGCCCTTCCCAGACTCACCCCTCACTTTGACATCCTCCATATCTGCGGAAAAGGAAACCTTGATGCTTCTCTTGCGGATGTCCCCGGATACCGCCAGTTTGAATACCTGTCTGAGGAACTGCCGGACGCTTTTGCCGCTGCGGATATCATGCTCTCCAGAGCGGGTTCGAATTCCCTGTCTGAAATCATGGCGCTCCGCAAGCCTGCCCTCCTCATCCCCTACCACAGCGGGCGGGGCGATCAGGTGCTCAATGCACAGTCCCTTGCCGGTCGTGGTCTTGCCCATGTGCTGCTGCAGAAGGATATGAATGCCGATTCTCTTGTTACTGCACTTCTTTCTCTGTGGGAAAACCGTGAAAGCGTACTGGCCGCGATTGATGCCCATCCCACCGCAGACGGCACGGAGGCCGTTCTTGCACAAATCCGTAATAATACCCGTCGCTAATCCTTCTTCACGGAGGTTTTCATGGAAACATTTGACATTATTGTCATTGGAGCCGGTCACGCAGGCTGTGAAGCTGCTCTGGCCGCTTCTCGCATGGGTCTTTCAACCCTGCTGCTGACCCTGAATCTCGACTCCATCGCCCTCATGCCCTGCAACCCTGCCATCGGCGGCACCGGAAAAGGACACCTTGTCCGGGAAATCGATGCCCTGGGCGGCGAAATGGGTCTGGCCATTGATGACACCTTCATCCAGTCCCGCATGCTGAATACCGGCAAAGGCCCTGCTGTTCATTCTCTGCGCGCCCAGGCGGATAAGCGTGCCTACCAGCAAAGGATGCGCAAAGCCCTCTTTGCAGAGCCCAATCTGGTGGTTCGTCAGGGGGAATGCGGCAAGATTCTCACCCGGGACGGCGCCATCACCGGCATCCGTACCACTACCGGCGCAGAAATTGCCACCCGTGCCCTGGTTCTCTGTACCGGCGTCTATATGGATTCCCGAATCATTATCGGAGAATGCTCCTGGAACGGCGGTCCTCAGGGACTGCTTTCCTCCACACACCTGGCATCTGCTTTGCGGGATCTTTCTCTCACCCTGCGCCGCTTCAAAACCGGAACACCGCCCCGGGTGGACGTTTCCACCATTGATTTTGATGAAATGGCGCCTCAGGACGGAGATGCGCATATCACCCCTTTCTCCTTCCTGACAGACCGGGCTCTGACCAATCAGGCCCGCTGCTATCTGACATATACAAATGAGGAGACCCATGATCTGATCCGGAAAAACATCCATCGGGCTCCCATGTATGCAGGCACCATACACGGCACGGGCGCCCGCTACTGTCCCTCCATTGAAGACAAGATCATGCGTTTTGCCGGCAAAGACCGCCATCAGCTGTTTCTGGAACCGGAAGGCCTGAACACTCCGGAATGGTATGTTCAGGGACTTTCCACTTCTCTTCCGGAAGATGTACAGATCCCCATGCTTGCCACCATTCCCGGTCTTCGTCATGCCCGCATTCTGCGTCTGGCCTATGCCATCGAGTACGAGTGTCTCGATCCCCTGCAGATGCGTGCAGACCTTTCCTGCCGGGCATGGAAGGGTCTTTACTGCGCCGGACAGATCAATGGCACCAGCGGCTATGAGGAAGCAGGAGGCCAGGGCATTCTGGCGGGCATCAATGCTGCCCGTTATGTTCAAGGGAAGCCTCCGGTCATTCTTGGCCGTGATCAGGCCTATATCGGCGTACTCGTCGATGACCTTACCACAAAAGGTACCAATGAACCTTACCGCATGATGACCAGCCGCTGTGAATATCGGCTTCTATTAAGACAGGACAATGCCGACCTCCGTCTGACGGAAATCGGGCACTCTGTGGGTCTTGCCAGCGATGAGCGTCTGGAAAAGATGCGCGTCAAGGCAGAGGCAAGCGCCCGCGAGCGGGAGCGTCTCGCCCGCACTTACATTCCCGTCAGCGATACGCTGAATGCCCACCTCACGGCATTGGGTCAGGATAAAGCCTCCAGTGCGGTATGCCTCGCCGATCTTCTCCGCCGTCCCCATGTTTCCTATGCGGATCTGGAAGGACTTGACCCGGCATGGCATCCCCTTCCGGAAGATGTCCGGGAACAGGTGGAGATTTCTCTCAGTTACGAGGGATATATTGAGAAGGAAAAACGCCAGGTGGAAGCTTTCCGGAAAGAAGAAAACCGTCTGCTTCCTCCGGGCACGGACTATATGCAGCTCGACGGACTCCGCATTGAAGCCCGGCAGAAACTGACAGCACAGCAGCCCCGGTCTATCGGGGAAGCCTCCCGAATCTCCGGCGTTTCCCCTGGAGATATTGCTGTGCTCATGATCTGGCTTACCCGATATTGTGCGGAACATCCGGAATTTATCAGTCACGCATAAACCTCCAGTTTTCCGGTTTTGCGCCCGCCCTGCGGAAGTCCGCGTTCCTGATTCTCATCGATGCAGAAAACCGTCATTTCCCCCTCTGCCTTTTCTCAGAGATGCCCGAAGGGTTCGGTAGCACTTTTCAAAAAAACAAAATGTCCACATGGCATGCCATATGGACATTTTTGTATTATGGTACTCAGACATGGTACTCAGACATAGAAAAGGATATCCGCATAGGTTGGCATCGGCCAGATGTTCCTGGGCAACATCATTTCCAGCTGGTCTGCCAGAGTGCGCGCCGCCTCCATCGCAGGAATCACCAGATGCCGGTAGGCCATGCCCTCTCCGATCTGATCCGTCGGCATCCCTTCAAGTGCTTTTTCCAGTCTTTCCTTGCAGGCAATAAGTTCCGCTGTTTTTTCTGAAATAGTCCGTGCCCTCTCCTTTTCCGCCGGGGCTTCGATCCCGATGGATGCCTTGGCTGCAACGCTTTCAGCAATCTCTCTGGATGCCCGGATACATGCGGGAATAATCATCCGTTCCAGCATATACAGGCTGGTATTCGCTTCGATATGTACGGTCTTGCTGTATTCCTCGAGGGTAATATCCCTGCGGGAACGAACTTCTTCCTGGGTGAAGACACTCTGACGCCGGAACATCTCCACATTCTTCTGGTCCGTATAATGGGCAAGTGCCTCCGGAGCCGAAACCATGTTCGGAAGACCGCGTCTGGCAGCTTCTTTCACCCACTCCTCAGAATAGCCGTTTCCATGGAAAAGTACACGCTCATGCTGAGTCAGTTCCCGGCGGATCAGCTTTTTGAGTGCATCATCAAAGTCTTCTGCCTTTTCCAGCTCATCTGCAAAGGCCATAAGCTCGTCTGCCACCGCACTGTTGATCATGATGTTGGTGCAGGCTATGTTGAAGGAAGCACCCGGGCTTCTGAATTCAAACTTGTTCCCCGTAAAAGCAAAGGGAGACGTACGATTGCGATCCGAATTATCCTTGGGAATGGGCGGCAGCGTGGATACACCGATGTCCATAATCGTCTGCCCGGTTCCCAGATAAGGCACTCCGTCGATGATGGAACGAATAACTGCCTCCAGTTCCTCTCCCACATACATGGAAATAATCGCCGGAGGTGCCTCATTGCCTCCCAGACGGTGATCATTTCCGGCGCTTGCCACACTCAGCCGCAGCAGATCCGGATACTCGTCCACCGCCTTGATCACCGCTGTCAGGAAAAGCAGAAACTGGGCATTATCCCGGGGCGTACGGCCCGGATCCAGCAGATTTTCGCCTTTATCCGTGCTGAGAGACCAGTTATTATGCTTTCCGGACCCGTTGATGCCCGCAAAGGGTTTTTCGTGGAGCAGACAGACCAGGCCATGTCTGGCAGCTATGCGGCGCATGAGCTCCATGGTAATCTGATTATGATCGGTTGCCAGATTGGTGGATTCAAATACCGGTGCCATTTCATGCTGGCACGGAGCCACCTCATTGTGCTCAGTCTTCGCACTGATTCCCAGTTTCCAGAGCTCGTCATCCAGCTCCGCCATAAATGCCTTGACCCTGGGGCGGATAGACCCGAAATAGTGATCATTCAGCTCCTGTCCTTTGGGAGCCGGAGCACCAAAGAGCGTACGTCCTGTCAGAATCAGGTCGGGGCGCTTTTTATAGTCTTCCACATCGATCAGAAAGTATTCCTGCTCCGCGCCAACGCTGGTTGTTACCCGCTTGACATCCTTCCCGAAGAGCTTCAGAACCCTGCATGCCTGGCGGCTGACCGCATCCATGGAGCGCAGCAGCGGCGTCTTCTTATCCAGGATTTCCCCTGTATAACTGCAGAATGCTGTAGGAATGCAAAGCGTTTCGTCCTTGATAAAGGCATAGCTAGTCGGGTCCCAGGCGGTATATCCCCGGGCTTCAAAAGTCGCCCTCAATCCTCCCGAAGGAAACGAAGAAGCATCCGATTCACCACGAATGAGCTCCTTTCCGGAAAACTCCATGATTGCCCTGCCGTCTTCAATCGGCGTCAGGAAAGCATCATGTTTTTCCGCCGTAATGCCCGTCATGGGCTGAAACCAATGGGTGTAATGGGTGGCACCTTTGCTGATCGCCCACTCCTTCATGGCATCCGCCACTGCATCTGCCAGTTCAAGGTTCAGGGGTCTTGCGTCCATCACCGTCTTGCGCAAAGCATGATAAACCTCACGGGAAAGCCGCTCATGCATCGCCTGATCATTAAACACCATGCATCCATAGTTTTCAGGAACATTCTTCATGTTTGCCTCCATTTTCTGCCTGTCGCAGAAGTTGTGGTGCAGTATAGCGCATTTTGCTGTCATCCGTCAATCTTTTTACATTGCTTGACAAGTCTGGTAAAATGAAACGCGATGATATGTCTAAAAATCGTCACCATACGCTAATTCATCATTGAGGAGGATGTTTCCATGAAAAAGACACTGAATATTGAAGGAATGAAATGCCCGCACTGTGAAGCACGCGTAAAGAAAGCTCTGGAAGCTCTGGACGGCGTTGCAGAAGCGGCTGTCAGCCATGTAACCGGGACCGCGGATGTCACCCTCTCCGCAGACGTTTCCGATGCTGCCATGAAGCAGGCTGTGGAAGCCCTTGATTTCAAAGTCACTTCCATTGCATAAAGGAGTCTGAACATGAAAGCCATTTCTCAAACACAGCTGAATGCCTATCGTTCCGCCTTTGAAAACGACAGCGGGCGTCAGCTTGCCGCCCTCGCTCTTTCCAAATCCGAACTCAACAATGTCGCTTTCTCCAATCCCCATGCCAATGCTGTACGGCAGAAGTATTCCGTATCCATTGAAACGCTGGAAGTGACCAATCAGAAGGCATCCGGACGTTGCTGGCTCTTTGCTGCAACCAACGTGCTGCGGGAGCGAATTGCCAAAACACACAATATGAAGAACTTTGAGCTTTCTCAAAGCTACCTGGCCTTCTATGATAAATTCGAACGGGCCAATTATTTCCTGGAGAGCATTCTTGCCACCGCAGACCTGCCTACGGATGACCGCACGGTAATGTTTATCCTGAATACCGGCGTTCACGACGGCGGACAGTGGGATATGTTCGCCAACATCGTCCGCAAATACGGCATTGTCCCTAAGGACATCTTTGACGAAACCTATCAGAGCAGCAACACCCGCCAGATGAACTACGTGCTGAACCGCAACCTTAAAATCTGTGCCGCAAAGCTGCGCCGCATGGTCCGTGACGGTGCATCTGCGGAAGAAATCCAGAATGAAAAGGATGCCATGCTTTCTAAGATTTATGGTTTCCTGGCCAGCTGCTATGGCAATCCTCCCACGCAGTTCAACTTCGAATATGTGGATAAGGACAATCAGTATCATGTCATCGAGAACCTGACACCGCTCACCTTTGCTGAACAGTGCCTCGTTCCGCAGCTGCTGGACAACACCGTGAGCATCATCCATGCTCCCACCGCAGATAAGCCCTATGACAAGACGTATACCATCCGCTTCCTGGGCAATGTTGCCGGCGGCCGCAACGTCGTACATCTCAACCTGCCCCTGAATGATTTCAAAGCTGCAATCATTGACCAGCTGAAAGATGGCAAGGTTGTCTGGTTTGGCAGCGATGTCGGACACTACGGTGACCGTGAGCTGGGTCTGTGGGATGACAAGAGCTTTAACTTTGATCTTCTTTCCGGAATGCCCATGAGCATCTCCAAGGAAGATGCGCTCAACTATGGCCTTTCTGCCATGAACCATGCCATGGTTCTCACCGGTGTTCATCTGGAAGATGGAAAACCTGTCCGCTGGCGTATCGAGAACAGCTGGGGAGATGAAAAAGGCGAAAAGGGGTACTACATGTGCTCGGATTCCTGGTTTGACCAGTATGTCTTCCAGGCTGCCGTAGAGCGCTGCTATCTGAAAGAGAAAGCATCCCTTTCTGCACTTGAACCCGAGGTACTTGCCCCCTGGGATCCCATGGGAACGCTCGCAGACTGACCTTCGGGTACCGTTGCTGTCCCATCCATTCTTTTCCTCATCGGGGCGAAACTTCATACTATGTAAACAAAACACGCCGATGTCAGGTTCCGGATGGAATCTGACATCGGCGTTCTGATGTTTCGGGGTTGCCGGCACTGTAACACTTTCCGTTATTTCAGAACAGGCTCGCGAGCAGAATTTCTCCCCGAACTGCTCTGCTCACGTTTTTAAACCGCTGCTCATTTTCTTTTCTGACGGGGTCATCCTTCTCCTCTTCCTCTGCAGATAATCATCCTGTCCTCCCTGTTCCTCCGCTAAGAAAGGACTTTCCATGAAAAGAATACTTGTCATCGGCTGTTCGGGTGCCGGAAAAAGCACCTTTGCCCGAAAGCTTCGGGATATGACTTCAGTGCCGCTTTACTACCTTGATCTGCTCTGGCACAAGCCCGACAGAACAAATATCTCCCGGGAAGAATTCGACCGACAGCTTTCTTCTATCCTGACAACCGAATCATGGATCATTGACGGAAATTACGGAAGAACCCTGGAAATGCGTCTTCAGGTCTGCGATACGGTCTTTCTTCTTGACTATCCTCTGACAGTGTGCCTCGCAGGCGCCGCTGCACGAGTGGGAAAAAAGCGGGAGGACATGCCCTGGATAGAAGAAACCTTTGACCCGGAATTCAGACAATGGATTGAAAACTTCAGAGAATCACAGCTTCCGGGAATCCTCCGGCTCCTGCATCAGTACCGGGAAGGGCGCCAGATCTTCATTCTGCATTCCCGGGAAGAAGCTTCTGCTCTGCTGGAAACCCTGGAGACATCTCTTTCCGGATGATTCGGCAGTCCTTTGAAGCCTTCCGGATAACCCCCTTCGTTTCTGTGCATCCAAAAAAGAAAAATGCTCTTTCCAGAGCATCCTTCTTATTTCCTTTTACCTGTTCCCGTCAATTCAGCGTCTTATCTTTGCGGAGCATTGCAGGCAGTTCTAGCAGGTTCTGCGCAGGATATCAGGAAAATGCTAAATAACGTAGTCCCCGCCCTCCGCAGTGTTCCCGTCTTCGACCAGTTCTGCCAGTGTGTACCTGTCAACATATTCTCTGACCGTTTGATAAAGACCGTCCCAGAAATGGATGGTTTTACAGACAGAATATCGCTCACACGAGTTGGGGGAAGTCGCCATGCACGTCACCGGAAAAAGATCTCCTTCCACTGCATCGAGGATCTCCCCGGCCGTATACTGGCTGGCCGGCTTAACCAGCAGATAGCCGCCCTGGTTTCCCCTCACGCTTCGAATGAGCCCGGCCCGGTTGAGTGCGGAAACAATCTGCTCCAGATATTTTGTAGAAATATCCTGCCGCTTTCCTACGTCCCGGAGGGGCACCGGCCCTTCCACCTCATGCTGGGCCAGATCGATCATAAAGCGCAGGGCATACCTGCCTCGTGTCGAAAATTTCATATCCGCCGCCTCCTGAAACGCTTGCTTTCGACCATTATAACATAATTCGTCCCCTTTTCGCTATATTCCCATAAAAAAAGTAGGAAAACAAACATGCTCATGCCTCTGTCGACAATCCTGCAGAATCCTGCTAAAATACCGATATGTTCTGAATGATACAAGAACACAATAACAAACAGAAGAAGAGGCATCCTATGGGCAGAACCCTTTCCCCCTGTCAGCTGGTCGAGCGGAGCATCAACAAAAAATTTCGTCAGGAGCTGTGGACTCCTTTCATGAAAGCCATCCGCAGCTACGGACTGCTGGCCCCTGATGACCATGTGGCTGTCTGCATGTCTGCAGATGCCGAATCCACGGTCATGGCCAAGCTGTTTCAGGAACTCATCCGTCACAGCATTTTTCCCTTCCGGGCATCCTTCATCACCATCCCAGATTCCCTGCCGCCGGATGCTGAAGCGCTCCTCATCCGCAACTGTGAATATCTGGAGATTCCCCTGACCATCGTCCGGGATGCTCCAGGTCATTCCCTCCTGGACAGGCTGACTGCTTCCGCCCGGAAACTGGGCTGCGGAAAAGCCGCGCTTGGAAACACGTTTGAAGATGTCAATGAAAAAACGCTGCTGCACCTCTTTGACGAGGGACGAATCGCTGCACTTCCTCCCATTGCCCGCGCGGCTTCTGACCCGGATATGTTCTTCATCCGCCCGCTTTATCAGATTCACCGACAGGATGTCGGACATTTTGCCCGTTATAATCATCTTTCCGTTCCGGAAGCTCCTGCTCTCCCCGGCAGCCGTGCTGCGAGATGTGCAGAACTTCAGAAGCTTATCCAGACGCTGAAGCAGGACTCTCCCGATCTGGATACCAGCCTCTTCAACAGCATTCATGACGTTTGCCTGGATACCATGGTTGGCTTCACCTTCCAGGGCAAATCCTATACCTTTGAGGAAGCCCTCCCGGGCCGGAAGGACTGAGACTATGCTGCTTTCTTTTGCAGGTGCTTTCCTCTTCACTCTGTTTCACGGATGCGCTCTGCCAGAGGCGACCAGAAATAGTCGGCGGCATAGTCCTTTTTTCTGCCGGAAGGTACTTCCAGAACTGCCTCTGTTTCTATCAGCAGGGATGGGGATACCGAGCAGTCTGAAGGCCTCTGCAGATTCAGATGGATAACTGCAAGATTCCGGCATCCCGCAAAAGCCCCTTCGGCAATAAAGCGGATATTGCTCTGAATCGTACATTCCTCCAGGGAAACACTGTCTTTAAAAGTGTCCTTCATGATTCCTACAGCAGGCAGGCCCGCCACATGGGTTGGCACTGTCAGGGCCTTCTGCTGTCTGCCTGCTTCCGTCAGACCGTTCAGGTATACCCTGCCGTTTCTTACCTCGTACAGAAAACAGGCAGCATCTGCATCATTTCCCGCTGATTCTTCCGTTTCCGCCGGCAGCGGCATGGGCGGCTCTTCCATTGCATGCGCTCTCCGGTCTCCCTGTATGGCCAGAATTGCTTCCAGCAGTATCCTGGTATACACTTCCCGCCCTGCATGGTTCAGATGGAAATTAGTATCATAAAACCAGCCGGCGGGTAGAATGCTTTCATGCGGATTTCCGGCAATGGAGATATCCATCCTCTCTGTCAGCAGGCTGTAAAAATTGTCCATTTCCTCTTCATTTTCCACTGCCAGGCGATTCATCGGGCACGCGGCAAACCAGACCGCGGCGCCTTTTTTTTCTGCCTTTTTTACATATGTCCGGACAGCTTCTGCAAATTCCTCGGACAGCATTTCCTTCCTAAAGGAGATGGGTGTTCCCTCATCCACCCCGCCCGGCATTCGGTTTCTGTCACACAGGGCTGTGTCCACATCGCCGTACTCATTAAAGGATGACCGGGCATAGACACCCTCCGGCATGGGTTTTCCTGTAAGGAAATAGCGCAGCTTGGTTCCGGCAAAATTCGGAAAGGCAGCCAGCATGGCTTTCTGTTTTTCCGGCGGAAGACGGAAAAGCAGATCATAGGCCCCATCGATCCCCTGCCAGAGAATCTCTGCAGAAAAAAATCCGGAAAGCGCCTGGCTCTGCTGCTCGGGTATCAGGATGACAATATCTCCTTCCTGAAGTGCAGGGAGGGAAAGATCCAGCATTACCGTGGTTCCAAGTGCTGCATAAAGTCCAAAGTTGACCACCTGAAAGGACTGCAGTGATTTCTGCATTGCCTCCGTATCCACGCCAAAGGCCAGCGCACTTCCTCCTACTAGGATGATGCGTCTTCCCTGCGTCTGATCCAGCCTTTCTGTTTTTGGCTTCAGTTCTCCCATGAAAGTAGCGTCATACTGCGGAGGAAGCAGAAATCCGCAGCAGAACAGAAGCACCGGCAGTATCAGAAGATAAAGCATGATTCTGCGTACTCTGGCCACATTCTTCCCTCCTTTCCGCGTTTTTTCAATGTTTTTCAACGAATGCAAAGCTAGAACTGAAAATAGATAAATGCATTCTGTCCGCCTGCCGCCAGCTGGACCAGCCAGCTGAGGATGGTGGCCATGGCCAGCAGGGTCACTGCCAGCACGCCCTTGTCCCCCCTCAGATTCTTCAGATCCGGATGGCGGTCCATCTGCCAGGCTGCCAGCAGCAGAATCATTCCCCGGATCACAAAGGCGCCTTCCCAGGAGGACGGCAGGACCGTCAATGCCTGCAGCATCAGTCCCGCATCCTTCAGCGAAGTCGCACGGAAGAAAAGCCAGGCAAAGATTACCAGAAAGATGGTACGTATCCTGGCCGTCAGTCCCTGCTTCCTTTTTTCGGGCAGCTTTTCTTCAAAGAGATACAGAATTCCATGTATCATTCCCCATACCAGGAAATGCGCACCTGCCCCATGCCACAGCCCGCTGAGCAGGAATACCGTCAGGATATTTCCTGCTTTTCGTAGTTTTCCTTTCCGGTTTCCGCCAAGCGGAATATATACATAGGCAGTAAACCAGCGGTTCAGGCTGATATGCCACCTCTGCCAGTATTCCCGGATGGAGGAAGCCTGGTACGGCCTGTCAAAATTCTGCATCAGTGAGATTCCGAACAGTCTCGCTGTTCCCCTGGCAATATCCGAATAACCGGAAAAATCCATATAGATCTGTCCGGCAAAAAACAGAGTCGCCATTGTCACGGTCAACACATTGCCGGACCGAGGAGATGCATAGACCGGATCTACCAGCAGAGAAAGTCCGTCGGCGATAACTACCTTCTTGAAGTATCCGGAAAGCAGGAGCAGCAGCCCTGCTCGCAGATCCCCCTCCGATATACTGTGCCTTGCTTTCAGCTGCGGCAGCAGATGATCGGAGCGTTCGATGGGTCCTGCAACCAGCTGGGGAAAAAAGGAAATGAAAAGCGCATAGGATAAAAAGGACTCTTCTGCCGGAACATCCCCACGATACACATCCACAACATATCCCATGGCCTGAAAAGTGTAAAAGGAAATACCTGCGGGCAGCAGAAAGGAAAGGGAACCGTTTCCGCCGTTCTGGAACAATCCACGGTATTTGAAAAAGAAAAGGACTGCAAGCGTGCCGATTACGGCTGTAAGCATCCAGTTCCTCTTTCTTTCCGGTTTCCTGGTCATCTGCCGTGCACATAAAAAGGTAAACCTGGTTTCCGCCAGCAGAAGGAGAAAAGCAGCCGGTGCAAAATATGCATAGAAAAACCAGGAGGCAAACAAAAGCCAGCCGGCCCGCATCCGATGCGGAAGAAGCCAGTGTATCACCACCACCAGCGGCATAAAAAGGAGAAATGCACCCGTATTGAAATTCATGGATTCTCCTCCCGGATTCCCGCCAGTGACAGCATGGAAAGGACAACCACGGATAGCGCAAGCCTGTCCATGGGCACTCCCGTGACAAAACCGGCAAAGAGCCCCCCTGTCACAAACAGCATTCCCACATGCAGGAATGCCATATACTGCCTTCTGAAGAATAAGACAAACATCCCTGCAGCCAGGGCAAAACATACATAGCTCATGGTGCCTCCATCAGATACGGCCGCAACTCCTCAATGATCTGCTCCGTACGGATTGCCACCCCTTCCGTTGACAGATGATTATCCGTACCGGAAAGCCATTTTCCTTCCACCAGAGAATCCTCCAGGGAGGATATCACCGGCACACACAGGTATTCCTGAAAATACCGGTGCAGAAGACTTCTTTCTTCCTCGGAGCTTTCCGGAGAAATTGCCTGCCTGTTGCGGGGCGCATATGTAAAAAGGACGGTAATCCCTTTTCTCTGGAATTCCCCGTATACCTGGTTGAGCGGGCGAAGAAAGGCATCCTTTGGGAAAGCAAGACGGGTATAAGCCACCGGCAGTCCATAAACAGGAGCATCTGTTTCACTGTTCGGACGATACAGGACATAATCTCCATATTCATTATAGGATTTTTTCGGCACCGGATTCCCTTCCTCATCATAATCTCCGGGTGACATGCTGTATGTTTTTTCAGGCATGCCCTGCCTGGAAACCAGAAAGGAATGCAATGCAGTAAAAGTTCCCGTATATTTTGTCAGGTCCAGCAGAGTGAGCAGGTCATAATTGGCCTCCATCATCATCATAAACGGTCCATCCATGCGATTGGTACTGCAGAACTGGCGCTGCGCCGCATCAAACTCGGGAGAATGAAGCAGGACATCCCCCTCCTTCATGAAACCGCGAATCATATCCAGCTGCGGAAGTGCATTGGTATATGCAAAAACTCCCATATTTACCACATCATATGCAGGAAAAGCCTTGTCAATGGCCGCACTGTCATAGCCGAACCGAGTGGAAGAACCGGAAAACAGAACAATTTTACGGTTATCCCGCAGCTGCATCAGGCGGTCCATCTTATCCGCAAATGTCGCATAATAACCGGTGCTGTAGACCGGAGCCAGAACCGCGTTTACATGAAGCGTACAAATCGGACACCCGTCAAACGCATAATCACTGCAGCGGGCAAGGTCGTCATGAATCCAAAGCTCCTCCACTGCAGCGCCTGTAAATGCACCATCCTCCACCTCCCGCAGCCCCGGGGGAAGAATCACTCTTCTGGCAGAACAGCCGGAAAAACTGCCCGTCCGAATGCTGCGTACGGGAAAACCATTAATGCTGGCCGGGATCACCAGTTCATCCCCTTCCCCGGAGTATCCGGTGATCGACAGTTCTTCCCCTTCTGAAACAAAACTGAACAGCGAAGCTTCCGTACATGGACGCCAGATGGCATAGAGAACCATTTCCGGCGTCATTTCCGTACGGCTGCCCATTCCGATCAGACCGCTTCTTCCCTCCGGGTCACGGCTCCATCCGATCTGTATATAGCCGGATCGCTCAAAGAGCTGCAGTGCGGTATTGTGCCTCAGATGATCCCCGGTAATCCATACCTCCGCACTTTCCTCTGAATCCTTTGTGATTCCCCCGTTACCATCATAACGGACGCATAAATTGCTCTTTTGGACAGTCAGACGGATGCGCTGTGTATAAAGCGCCGGAAAAGTAAGCTGCACCCCCCTGTCCGTTCTCCGCAGCTCCGCCCCGGATACGCTGCATCCGGTCACAGTGTAGCCGGGTTCTTCCTGAAGAAGAAAAGACACGGTCTCCCCCATGGAAACCGTCTGTTCCGGGACGTCCGAAATAACGCCTTCGGCTTCCACCAGTACAGTGCTTACTTTTTTCTCCGTTTCCCGGCCTTCTGAACATCCGGTGAGAAGCAGCAGGCAGATCATCAGAAAAACCATCGTCTTTTGCATGCTTCCCACCTCCTGTCCTTTCATCTTCAGCTTCTGATAAGAAAAAGCCTGCCCCGTTTCCGAGGCAGGTCCTATTATACCTTATTCTTTGGTTACATCAAAGAATGCCGTAACGATGCCGAAAATCACAGCCAGCAGTGTTGCAGCGAGCGCTACGATGCAGCTGGTGGTGTCCGCCATGTTGGCGGCACTGTTTTCAAAAGTGAAAACAGCAGCCAGGTTGTTGATACGTACGTTAGCCATCAATACCAGGCCAACCATGGTTACTACTGCACTGCAGATTGCCAGAAGGTCATAGACCACGGAAGTTCCCTTCATGCCCAGAATAATGTAAAGTGCAGTAAGAACGATTCCACAGACGAGGCAGATCACTACATTGGTATCCACGCCCATCTTTGCGTAATAATTCGTCCCCGTGTTAATCATGTATGCGATAAGTCCCACGATACAGAGGACCGCAGTGATTACGGCCAGATACAGGCCGGCAGTTTTCTTTCTTGCCATCTTGATTTCCCCCTTCTCACTTGCTCTTCCTGCGTGCCAGGGCATACATGCAGAGGTTCAGCAGCGTCAGCACGCCAAATGCAACAGCAACACCAGTCAATGCATTGTCATACCAAGTGCGGACCGTCTCGATCCGGGTGTTCGGAGAATATCCGTCCATTGCGTTGGAGTTTGCCAGCGCATAAGCCTGCCAGGTCATAACCTGTTTGAGCGCAGCAGTCAGATCCGGGTCGTTCTGTACATTTTCGATTGTCCAGTAATTATACTTTCCGGAAACAGCTGCCATGGTGCTTTCGCCAGTGTTGCAGCTCATCGTTACGCCATTCAGGACTGCTTCCTTCAGCGTGACATACACAGGATCCATGATGAAGTCTTCACTCATCAGTCCTTTGAATCCCCACTCGGTGCGGACAATATTCTTCAGCAGAGCGGGATGTGCATTATCCGTGTACACACCAGCACGGTTGTAAGCGGTCATGACGCCCAGTGCACCTGCATCCTCAATGGAAGCCTGCATTGCCCGCAGTTCAACCTCACGAGCTTTCTGCTCTGTCATGAAGGTAGCCACACCAGTACGGTTGACCTCGGAGTTGTTGAATGCCACATGCTTGGGAGCAGCGATAACGCCATACTTCTGGGCACCCTCGATGGTAGCAGCACCTTGGAAAGCAGACAGAACCGCATCTTCGGAATAGTATTCATGGTTACGTGCATTATAGGGCAGACGATGGACGTTCACGCCAATGCCCCACCAGATGGTCAGGTTGGACCACAGGGAGTAGTTGCCCATGACCTCGCCATATTCTCTTGCCAGTTTCTTATTGAAAGTCTGTGCAATAATGGTCTCATTTCCCATCGTGCCGGCACGGAAACCTGCGTTCTTATCATCTGCAGCAATGGCGCAGGGATCGCCGGAGGACTTGTCTGTATTGGCATACTGGGCCAGAGGATAGGAATAGATGCCGTTGGGGCCATCGTTCTGGATGGCTTCCGGAGACATGATGCTTGCAATTGCCTTGGTGGAGGTTCCGCCGAATCCGGTCCGGATCATGCAGTCCTCAAGATTGATCTGGTCCATCAGCTGACTCCAGCGAGGATCATTGATGTCGCTGACACCCTTAAGTGCCGCAAGGGTCAGTCCGTTCTGTGCACCGAACACCACATCAGATCCGGTATTCTTGATCTGATAGTTGTCGTTGTACATGATGGAAATCATCTCGTCGGTTGCCGTCAGATTGGCATACGTCTTCGGGAAAGTGCCTTCCCAATCCGCACGGGTGAGATAAACAGCGGTATCCGGCATCCATGTATTGATATCCATGTCTGCCAGCTGATTTTCCACCTTGGTCCCGTTCTTCGTCGTTGCAAAGGTCGTGGTATCCAGTTCTGCCAGTTCCCAGGTCTTCACATTTGCTGCATCCCCGTCAACCTCACAGCCCTGGGCTGCAAGCACATTGTTCACCGCCTCGTGGGCGTTGCCAAGGGTGAAGTAATAGGTTCCCGCATCGAGAATATAGTTGCCTGTGGTTCCCGCAGCATTGCTGGCCGTGGAATCCCAGGATGCCATATAGGTCAGATCAGCCATCAGCGTTACCGTCTCGGAAGCACCGGGAGCGATTTCTTCCGTCTTCGCATAGTCGAGCAGCGCAATTGCCGCCTTCTCCACCTTATGCTCCTTATCATAATCGGTATAAGGAACAGAAACGTAAAGCTGTACTGCATCCTTGCCGGCCACTTTGCCGGTGTTCTTGACTGTAACTACAGCAGTAGCGGTCTTTGCCGCCAGATCAACTGTCAGGCTGTCAAGCGTCTGGGCAAAGGTGGTGTAGCTGAGACCGTAGCCAAAGGGATAGGTAACCTCATTGTCATAGTTCCAGGCACCGCCGGTGCTGCCTACGGTAGAATCGGCATTGCCCTGTCCAAGCACCACATCGGCATAGCGGGTCTCATAGTATTTATAGCCATCATAAATGCCTTCTGCTTCAACGATGGCGCTGTTGATGTTTTTATCCGGCTGTGCATTGGCCCACATGAGGAAACCATAGTTCTGCGCAGCAGGGCTGAGGGAGTTCTTGACAGCATAAGTGTCGGTAAGGTGACCGGACGGATTGACCGTACCGTCCAGGATGTCGCAGACGCCATAGAAGCCATATCCACCGGGCAGACCAATCTGCAGCATGGCATCAATGCCTTCATTGTCAGCGAGTTCCTGAATTTCCATGGCGCTGGCATTGTTAAGAAGAACGATAACTTTGCCGCCATTTGTTTCCTTCTGTTCAATTGCTGCAGCAATCAGAGCACGCTCATCATCAGAAAGGCCGAGCGGATCCGTCTGATTCAGGTTCTGGGAAGGATCTACGCCAGCCTGTCCGGGAGTATAGTTGGCATTCTCTGAACCGGCGCGTGCGATGGTGACGATCATGACATTGTAATCATTCATCGTTTCCTTCCAGCCTGCATTCGTGCCTTCCAGTGCGCTCTGGGAAGGCTCCTTGCTGGTGAAGACACTGCCATCGGAGTTAGCCGGTGCAGTAATGGTCTGATGAATGATGGCGCCGCCCCAGCTCTGTACTTCCGTCTGATATGTCGGAAGCAGTGCAGCATACATGCTCTCCAGACTCTCGTTATACTTGAATCCGCGGGCTTTAAGAGCACCCACAAAATCCACTGTATCCGCATCTGTTCCAGCATTCGGCGTCACGCTGGATCCCATGATACCACCCATGACTGGATGATAGCTGGAGAAGCCAAGCAGAGAAAGCTTGCCCTTTTCTTCAGCAGAAAGAGGCAGTGCTCCATTATTCTTGAGCAGCACTGTACCTTCTTCGCTCATTCTTTCACCGATATCCGAAATTGCTTCCACCAGCTCTTTGGTGCTGCTGTAATCGGACTTGTAGGTATAAATTTCAGAAAGGTCAGATCCTTCCGTTACAACACGGGTGCTGGACGTTCCAAGAAACTTGTCGATGTCCGTTCTGAAGCCGCCAATGATCATCGTGGCACTCACAGCAAGAGCAAGAACGGCTGCCGTCAGTGCCGCTAGGCCTCGCCAGAGGCGTTGTTTTCCACGATTTTTCTTGTTCATAACGCTTTCCTCCACATTATTATTTTTTACACACGACAGGAGAATTTTTCTTCTCCTGCCGTGAGTTAACCGGGAATTATGCCTTCATTGCAGGTTTGCCTGCCGCTTTGCGCAGTGCGTTGAATTCTGAAAGGAGCTTGGCATTCGCTTCATCTTCAGCCTTTTTCTGTGCAGCTGAGAGTCCGGCAACGCGTGCTTCTTCCGCAGCCTTCGCATCCGCCTGTTTCTTCAGTTCTGCCTTATAGGCCTCCTCACCTTCTTCAAGCCGGATTTTTTCCTCTGCGGAAATGTACTTGCGGCCTTCCTTTGCAGCTGCTGCTTTCTGATCTTCCACAATGGCCTTGTGATCCAGTTTGCCGAATTTCTCAACGCTCATCAGGATGAAGGTCAGGCCGATAACCAGATAGCACAACGTCTCGCCGCCGATGAAGACCCACGGCATGGCTGCACGCATGGCCTCATTGGTCTGCAGCGTTGTCACATCATAATTGACAGCACTCAATACTGCATTCAGAACGCCGGTAGCAAGACCGGTCATACCAGCCATGATTGCGCCATATACGGTCATGGACAGACCATCGGTACGCACACCGTTGACTGCTTCCTGGTGATCAAGGATATCCGCAAGCAGTGCAAGGGAGAGATACATTGCAGGAGTAGATCCAAGTGCCTTTACGATGAAGGAAATAACCACCACCACAAAGTTTGTCGGAGCAATAAGACCAATGAGGCCGCCGATGACTGCCAGAACAGCACCGCCCATAATGGCTTTTCCCTTACCGAATTTGTTGGCCAGCGGAAGTGCAAGGACCATGCCAACTGCAGTCGGGATTGCGCCAACAATGGAAAGAGTACCCTGAAGCTGTCCGCCAAAGGCTACCGTATAGTTTCCAAGCGCATCCTTAAACATGGATGTGCAGTAATAGTTCTGAGAAACGTTCTTGATCATACCGCCAAACTGGTAGAGGAAGAAGAACACCATCATGATAACCCAGTAGCGATCCTTGAAGCAGATTTTCGCCTGCTCGCCAATAGGCAGAGCGGCTTTCGCCGTATCATCCTTGCCCGTAGATTCTTCCGTTACACGCTCACGGGTAAAGAAGAACTCAATGAGGGCACCCACCAGGGTGATCACGATCAGCGCCAGCACAAAGACCTTCCAGTGGTTGTAGGAGGCCTGAGCATCATAGATGGCAGCTCCGCTGGCATCCACGTAATACTGAATAACACCGGCATCGTTCATAACCGGAGTCCCGTTTTCGCTCATATCATACACGAAGAGCAGGTTCAGGAAGAACGGAAGAATCATGCTGGACAATCCCATGGCTGCCAGTGCAGTAGCATTGGAAATGGTTGCAAGCAGGCTGCGGTCCGCACTATTGCGGGTCGACAGATTGACCAGTGCCGCATGCGGCGTATAGTACATCGGATAAGCAAAAGCAAACCAGAGGTTATATCCGATAGCAATGCAGACCAGCGCACCGGTATGCCATTTGGTGCCTACAGCACTGTAGGGAGAAAATACAAAGAGGAACAGAAGTGCCAGAAGACTGATGGGCACAGAGACCAGCAGCAGCGGTCTCGCCTTACCGGCACGGGACTTGTTGTTATCCATGAGACGGCCTACCAGGATATTTCCGATCACCACAAAGATGACCGAAATAACCGGCAGCCAGGTGAAGAATCCGGATGCCCAGCTGTTGATATGCAGTACATCGGACATGTACTTGTTAAAATAGTTTGCCAGGATGGAATTCGCCAGCAGGGCCAGGGTAGGACCTACCAGGTATCCCAGAGCACCCTCCGGAAAAATAGTGACATTGGCTTTCTTGATCATGCTGGGCGGCAGCTTGTCAAAAAAGCCGTTCTGATTCTTGGTCTGACTCATAATTTGCCTCCTTGTTGGAATCCTGTATGATCACACGGAGCGGACTCCGCTGTCATCTGTTTACAGACTGCAGGTAAAAGTATAACGCCCACTGCCGATCTCACACTTCTTGCCGTCCGGCATTTCCACCTGGCACCTGCAGCTGACAGGCACAGTGACCTGCAGGGTAAAGCTGCTTCCTTCCAGTTTCCAGCTGCTTTCCGCCCTGCCATATGGCGTCTCCACGCTGGCCCCTGCATGGGTCAGGCCGCCGCCAACCAGCGGAGCCGCCCGGAATGTATGATAACCGGGTTCCACAGGTTCAAGGCCTGCCACTCTGCGATAAAGGAATGCTCCGACCGCTCCTGAAGCATAATGGTTGTATGAAATCATGGAATCCGTGCCGTCATCTCCGATGGGACACTCGCCATTCTCGTCAAGACCATCCCAGCGTTCCCAGATCGTGGTAGCTCCGGCCTTGACCTCATAGAGCCAGGACGGACACTTTTCATTCATCAGCATGCGGTACGCCACATCCGGATGCCCATTGTCTGCCAGAACAAAGAGGATATATGGCGTTCCGGGGAAGCCGGTGCCGATCTTGTACTCATTGCGCTGAACCAGTGCCACCAGATTGTCTGCGGCTTTCTGCTGAATCTCTGCATTCGGGAACATGCCGATATGCAGCGGCAGCACATACGCGGTCTGGAATTCTTGCAGCAGTTTGCCTTTTCCGTCAGTCAGTAGGGAACAATACGCATCCGCAACCTTATCGCTCAGTTTCTTATATTTCTCCGCGTCCTCCGGTTTTCCCAGGATTTCCGCGATTTTCGAAACAATTCTGCTGGTGTTGCAGAGAGACGCTGTCGCAGTCCACTTTGCTCTACTCTGCCACTGGGACATCTGGGGAACATCCGGGGCAACCCAGTCGCCAAAGTGCAGCACTGCCGGGGTGTTCCAGATATAACGGTTCTTGCCGAAGCTCAGAAGTCCCGCCCAGAACCTGCACGCCTTGATGTATTTTGTCATGGTGGGGTACATTTTTTCGAGCAGTTCCTTATCGCCTCTTGCTTCATACTCTGCCCATGGCACAAGAACACACGCGTCGTCCCACCAGTCTACTGCCATCGGGGGCATGGTTGCAGGGAATCCAAATCCCTGTGCCGGAATAGTATTGGGAATTCCTCCTCCGGGATACTGCTCTGCCTTGAGGTCCATAAGCCATTTTTCCAGGAATCTGCTCATATCAAAGTTAAAGCAGGCCGTCGGGCTGAATACAGCAATGTCTCCCGTCCATCCCATACGCTCGTCCCGCTGCGGGCAATCCGTGGGAATATCCACAAGGTTCGACTTGGATCCCCAGATAATATTGTGCTGCAGCTGGTTCAGCAAGGCGCTGGAGCTTTCAAATTCGCCCATCCTGGGCAGATCCGAATAAAGCGCCACCGCAACCGGTCTGACATCCTTTTCATCAATTCCTTCCACTGAAATATAACGGAAACCCATGTACGTCAGTGTGGGAATATAATCCTGTTTCCCGTCTTTACAGGTATAGGTAATGGTTGCTTTCGCGGTGCGCAGGAAGTCCGTGAAAAGCGTACCGTCCTTCTTCAGAATTTCTGCATGGCGGACAGTTACAACCTGCCCTGCCTTTCCATTCAGGGAAAGATGGACTACGCCTGCCATATTCTGACCAAAGTCGTAGATCAGCTGTTTCCCGACCTTTTTGCAGGAAACCGGAGTAAGCTGCTCATGTGGAATCACCGGAGCACTGTAATCTGCCACAATCTTCGGAGAAATTCTCAGAGTCTCGGGAGCTGCTTTCCTGTAGGGGATTTTATCCTCTTGCACAGTAGCATCATAGGTTTCACCATCATAGATGTCTGCCATACGGAAAGGGCCATCTTCACAGACATCCCAGGTTTCATCGGTGCCGATGACCTGCGTGCTGCCGTCTTCATATGTCAGCCGCATCTCCAGAAGGAGTGCCTGACGGTCTCCATCATGCCTGTTGATGCGTGTAAAAACGAAAGAACCTACTGCCCATCCGCCGGCAACCACAGCCGTCAGGGTATCCTTGCCGGTCAGCAGATCCGTCACGTCATAGGTCTGATACTGCAGCCAGGTCTTATAGGAAGTAAAGCCAGGTGCAAAATAACGATTCCCTATGCGTTCCCCGTTCAGATAGAGATTATAGATGCCAAGTGCTGTCGCATAGATAACAGCCTTCTGTACTTTTTTCGCCGTATCCAGCTTTTTCCTGAAAACCATGGGAATCGGTGATACTTTTTTCTCTGTAAAACGATAGGAAGGGTCACTGATCCATTTACCCTGCCAGGCATCACCCAGCTTGCCTGTTTCAAAACATACGGTTGCCTCTGCAGTTTCTCCCGCATCGTCCTCCGCAAGTAATTTGGCCTCATATTGTGTATATGGTTTCAGCTCCGGTCCGTCATAGCGTACAGCAATCTGGTCCGTCGTCTCCTTTTTCCAGTCTCCGACGGTAAGTACTGCTTTCTTGAGCATCACATTCTGCCGGTCGCTTTCAAGAGAAAAGGAAAAACGCGGCTTCACTTCGTCCGTCACCGTATATCCAGTTCTGTTTTCCACGGTAAATCTTGGAATTTTCAGCATCTATAGTCCTCCCTTGCCCTGGTGCCAAAGCACCCCATAAATATGTTACATGTATTTTACAAATTTCTCCGTCTCAATGCAATAATCCGCTCATAAACTGTCGTTTTTGATACATAATCAGCACGATATTATTCCTTTTTCTTAATTCATTTTGTTATTTTATGTATATAAATTACAAAGAATGTGCCGAAACACGGCACATTCTTTTATTCCATACTTTCCACCAGCGCCAGCAGGTCAGCTTTGGTAAAGCTGAGTGCCATTTCATTTGTTTCGCTGATGATACTGTCCGCCAGATTCTTTTTGGCTTTCTGCATTTCCAGGATTTTTTCTTCTATACTGTTTCTGACAACCATTTTATAAACCATCACATCCCGTGTCTGGCCCATACGATAAGCACGGTCCGTTGCCTGATTCTGTGCAGCAAGATTCCACCACGGATCGTAATGGATGACCATGTCCGCACCAGTCAGATTGACGCCGGTACCGCCCGCCTTCAATGAAATAAGAAACACCGGGACGTTCCCGTTATTGAAGGCATGAATCATTGCCCTCCGGTCTTCCTTGGCCGTGCTTCCGGTCAGAACATAGTGAGGAATTTCCTGCTCGCTGAGACTTCTGGAAAGCAGTTTCAGCATTTTCACAAACTGAGAGAATACAAGAATTCGATGTCCTCCCTCAATCGCTTCCTGGATCAGCTCAATACATGCCTCCCGTTTTGCACTGCCATCCTGATAATTATCCCACAGCATTTCAGGATCACAGCAAATCTGCCTCATTACGGTAAGCATGCTGAGAATATTGAGCTCCTCATGCTTAAAGCTTTCATGGTCGTTAATGTATTCGACATACCTTGCAACATACGCGTCATAGATCTTCTTCTGCCGGGCATTAAGCTCCACCGGGAAAACATTTTCAATCTTCTCCGGGAGCTCCGTAAGCACATCCTTCTTATTTCTCCGCAGCACGAAAGGCCCAACCATTTTCCGAAGCCGCTGTGTTGTCCTTTCATCCTTTTCTATTGTAATCGGCGTCTCGAAATCCTTAAAGAACTTGGAATGGGTATAAAGAAAACCTGGCATCAGAAAATCGAAAATGCTCCACAGCTCACTCAGCCGATTTTCAATCGGAGTACCGGTAAGTGCAAAGCGGTGCTCTGCCTTGAGGATTTTGACAATACCGGCAATCTGGCTTCCAGCATTTTTAATATTCTGTGCCTCATCCAGTACCACCACGTCAAAATGAACATCCTTGAAAGAAAACAAGTCATTCCTCAAAACACTGTAGGACGCAATATACACATCCCGCCCCCTGCCTTCTTTCGCCTGTCTCATATGTGCTCTTCTTGAAATCTGATTTCCGGTCAGAGCAGCCGCGGTCAGCTGCGGTGTAAATTTCTGTATTTCGTCCAACCAGTTAAGAACCACAGATGCAGGAGAAATAATGAGCACAGTTCCGAGTTTTCCTGCTATTTTCCTTGCAAGCAGCACAGAAAGCATCTCCAAGGTCTTTCCCAGGCCCATGTCATCTGCCAGAATGCCGCCGAAGCCCATATCAAAGAGGCTTGAAATCCAGCGGAATCCATCCTTCTGGTAATCACGCATCACGTTTTTCAGCGTCGGCGGCACCGGATACTGCCGCACCAGAATCTCTTCAGACCCGTCGATAAGCTCCTGCAGACGTTCATCCCTCGTATCCACCAGGCTGTCATGATTTTTGAGCATTTCCCGGAGGTAAAGGATACGGAAAACCGGCAGCTTCGCCCTGCCTGTCATGGCTTCCTCCAGGGTAACATTCATTGCCCGGAGTGCATCCGACAGAGATTCAAACCTGCTCTGCTCTTTCAGGTCGATCAGTTCCCCGGACCTCGTCCTGTAGTAGCGTTTATCCCTGGCATAGGCGTTATAGATTTCCTGCAGTTCATGTTCGTCAATATTATCCCCTATAAACTGGAAATCCAGCAGACCGTCTCCTCCTACGGATATACGGAATCGGAATCTTTTTTCATCCGATGCGTTCAAAGACCGAAAGTCATTTGTCGCTTCCACCATTCCCACGGTTTCAAGTCTTCGGATTCCCAGACTGATGAGTTCTCCCAGCCTTTCTGCATCCAGTTCATCATAATAGGCATAGCGCCGGTAGTCGATATTTGGAAGCATTTCTCGAATCACGGAGATTGCCCTGTACTCGTCCTTCCGATTGCGTTCCGGTTTTATCAGGCTTCCATCCTGCTCCGGGATTGTTATTGCAAAATTTCCATAATCTGCACGAATCTGACAGAATACATAATTTTTCTTTTTATCGGCATCCAGCAGGAAGGTAATTTTCGGATGCATTTCCGATGTCGTATTTTCCTCCGCCAGATATGGATCAATATCAAAGAAGGAATCATTGAAGATCTTTGGCAGCACCCCACAGATAAACTCCGTGGCATACTCTTCCCCTATTACTTCCCGAACAGCCCCATAAGGAAGATCCGCACAGAGCTTCTGGTAATCATTTCCTTCCTCATGGTTCATTCGGAAAAAGGCGCTGTCCGTCAGGCCATACATAAAGGTACTGCCACGGAAAAGTTTCGGCACCTCTCCCGTCACGCAAAAGCCGTGCATCCCGTCCTTTATTCCCCTTAGGCGTGAAAAAGCAAAACGCTTCAGAGGAGACTCTCCCCCTACCTGAAGGTGTTCCTGTTTGCAGAGTACCGTATTTCCTTCCCCGAGAAGATCATAGAAAATATCCAGAAATGCTCCGTTCAGCTTAAATAGATCCGGACCGTTCTTCGTGCTTTTTTGGCAGATTTTACGTTCTTCCGAGTCCTCCTTCAGGTCTTCCTGGCGCATTGCATCGGCAAAAGCAAGCCAGCGATAGGCATTCAGATTCAGGGATACTTTTCGGAAGTCCACTTCAGTCCCGTCTTCCAGCGTATAACTTCCACCTGAGGACACTGCGTCCAGAAGCTGATATGGATGAAGAATCCGCGTGGGAGTTTTTCCGGGAATTCCCATCTGGAAAACAATCCGAAGTCTGGAGAGCGAATAGATCTGAGGAAAGAAGGATATTTTCTGCTGTTCGCGAGCTTCTGCACCTTTATCACCGCTGTCGGCTTCCACAGGCGGAAAATATTTCTTTTCCAAAGCATAAGGCATTCTGTTGAAGCTTTTTTCCCCTATGCGATAGGCAAAAACTGCCCCTTTCAGCCAGGTTGTTCCCATGCCGGAGGACTGCTGTAATTCATCATATAGTATCGGACGATAGGCACCGTCATCATAAAAACACCCCGTTTTTATGCATAGCGCCATGACTGCATCCAGTTCGGCCGGGGAAATCCGGATCTCCGGAACAGCCTTTTCCTCCTCCATCCGGCTTTCCATCCGGTGAAGAACATCCATCCATGACCAGGAAGTTCTGTCCGGAATGTCTTCCTTGAAATTCAGTTTCTGACCCTCACTCAGGGCATACTTCCCTTTGGACGACCATGCCTTCATCATTGCAGAAATGTCCGTTACCGGGGCCCAGGATTCCAGCTGGTTCTTTCTCACGGCAAAGCGCAGGCTGCAATTTCCCCGTGTGTTCACTAGAACAGCCCGGATCTGAAGATTTCCTGTCCTGTGTCTTTCCCATTTTCTAAGTCTTCGCACCAGTTCCGCAACCGGCCGTCTCGTTGGAAAAACGATGCCATTTTCCTGAAGATAATCCAAAGTGGCCTGCGTTGCCGCATATTCATGCCAGCACAGGTCATACCAATCAAGGTCGTATGCAGTCTTTTTCCACCCTCTGCAGCTGCAGACACATCGGATCATCCGCGTTGTGCCAAATTGCAGATGAACCAATTCCCCGTCTACTTCGCTGTCAACGTTCAAAACAATTTCAGACGCACCATTTTCACTAAGTGGTTCGTGGAACTGTTCTTTCTCAGAGTTGTATTTTTTCCTATCGAAATCACTGTAATAAAGAAACGGTTTCACTTCAAAACCCGTATTCTTCCTCAGCCACTCTTCCGCGGGGATCCGCTCATATTCGGTAAACGGGACATTCTGCAGAAAACGCTTCGGTGAAAAGGCCATATTCTCCGAAAATATCCGGCGGCCAATCTGCCCCTCCGCAGAAACCGGCATACTGCGTAAACGAAGCTTCTCCTGTTCGCTGCTTCTTGCTTCCGGAGTATCCTCGAACTGTATGATGCCAAACCTTTTTTCATACAGATACATTGCCGCCACAGCATGCGCGCACATCTGCTTTTCCTGGAATACTTTACATCCGCAAAAGACACAGGAAGAGAAATCCGCACGTTTCATTTCAAAAAGATTTCCGGGGATTCCGCTCAGGACAACTGTATTGCCGTCCACAATGACCTGGCAATCCTCCGCAGTGCGCAGAATAGTATGGCGAAGAAGACTGGACCTTGCCATTTCTTTTCCTTCAGAAAGTATGCCGGTATCCACCCCATGCTGCCATTGCCAGCGTGCTGACCGATTCGTTTTCTGATTATTTCCCATCTGATTCCTCTTTCGCGGGCATTTTTCTGTCCGGAATTAATATGCGTAATTCAAAAAGGCCTTCCTCTCCGCTGATTGTCATGGACCCATCATATCTCTTTACAATGGACAGGATGCTCTTGATCCCGTAGCCATGGTTTCCTTTGTCTTCTTTGGTCGTCCTTGGAATGTTCTCCCTCATGGACAATTTCCCGATATATGGATTTTCCACCAGAATAAGGATAAATCCCTTACGCCTTGAAACAGTCAGATGAATTCTTCGGTTAGCCGCCTCCGGAACCTGCCGGGCGGCCTCGATGGCATTATCCAGCGCATTGCCGAACAAAGCACTGACATCTCCCACGCTGAGAAAGGAGAGTGCTTTGCCGTCTGCCACGCAGGTCAGCGTTATCCCTTCTTTCCCACAGAGCATGCCTTTGGTTGTCAGAATCGTATCCAGAACGGGATTGCCGGTCTTATTCTGACTCTCATATATCTTTATTTCCGCTTCCATCTGGTCAAGGAATGCCAGCTTCTGCTCTTTGCCCACTTCGCTCCGCAGCAGCGCGATCTGGTGTTTCAGATCATGGTATTTGCGGTTCACCAGTTCTATGGATTCCTGGGACAGACGTACATTATTGATCTGCATGTCCAGCATCTGAGACAGCATATCCCGTTCCCTTTCCACGTAATACCCGCAAAGGAGAATATGCATGGAAAGGAGCATCGTAACACCGCTCAGATAGGCCAGGGTACGGATATTAAACGCCTCTGCATAGGTGCTTGCTCCGAAAGGGGTATCCAGAGAAGTAAAACTCAGGCTGCTCAGAATATATACCAGGATCCCGATAATCAAGGTGCTGACAGCAACGTGCAGACTGACGGACAGCTCCCTGGTAATCTCCCTGCGTGGTCGCTCGATAATAATCGCCGTCCCGCATACCAGAAGATAAATGAAGCCTATAAAGATACCTTCTGCGATCCCGGTCTGAAATGTCGAAAAACGGATTGCCAAAAAAATGTACAGCTGCCAGCCCAGCGAACAGGTAAAACCTCCCAGAATAAAAGCCCGCGTTCCATAGTAAAGCATCATGCTCAGATTCAGCTTTCCAAGGACAGACATCATCAGGCCGTTCAGAACGGCAAACCCGATCATCAGGATATTGAAGCGTATACCGTTTTGCGGTTCCGTCACTGCCATATAGCCAAGCATAGCCGCCAGAAAAAAGGCTGCCATTCCCCCGCGGTATTTTCTTCCCCCACGCTCAGGCAAAGGATAGAGCATCACCATGCACGCCAGGAAATGTGCCAGTGCAGTCCAGTAGAAGGGAATATTCTGCAGCTGCTCTCTCACGCTTCCACCTCATGAAAATAATTATTGAGTGCGTCCATAAACCCCTTTTTCTTTCCCCTGCTGATCTGCAGGCGTTCTCCCGCAACCAGCGCATCGTCCCCGGAAATCGCTTCGACGTGGGCAAGATTCACCAGATAACATTTATTGCAGCGGTAGAACCCCAGGCTGGTAAGCTCCATCTCCACATCCCTCATGGTTCCCGTTACTGTAAGGGTTCCGCTTTCCATATGATAAATAAGGCTGTGCTCCCGTACTTCCACATAGGTAATCTCTGAGACGGAGATGCGTTTGACGCCCGATTTTCCCTTTGTCACGGTCACATAATGGTTTTTCCTTTTATCAAGCCTGTCCACTGCCCTTTTCAGCCGCTGTGCAAAATCCACATAGCTGATGGGCTTCAGGATGTAGTCCAGTGCTTCCACCCGATATCCCCGTATGGCATACTGTGGGGAATTGGTCAGAAAGATGATGATTACATTTCTGTCCTGCTGACGAATCCACTCTGCAGCGCTCATTCCATTCATTTCCGGCATTTCAATATCCATGAGGATAATATCCATGTTTTCTGCATACTGCTTCACGATTTCACTGCCGTCTGCATATTCTGTCTTTTCAATACCGATTCCCGTTTCATCGGCATACTGTTTCAGAAACTCTGCAACCTGAGCCCGATATCCCGGGTCATCCTCTACCACTGCAATCCGGATCATCTTTTCGCCCCCAATACATCGGTCCCGCCATTTTCAGGTGTTTTCCCATTCCTTCAAATATGCTTCATCATACGATGCATTCCCTATCCACGTCAAGAAAAATCAAGGTTTCAGGATTGCCATAAAAATGGCATGAAAATTGGAATCTGCTTCTCCCAGTCCGCCTCACAATGGTGTCCGCCGATCTGGCAGTAGCATCTTGCTGCCCCTCCTGCTTTTTCCACTTTTGTAGCTGTTGCTTTGCAGCTCTTATACATCCAGCTGGAACGGTCTTCCCTTTCCGGATGATCGCTGACCTTTCCCTCCAGTGTCCCCCAGGACAGATAAATCCTCGTATCTGCACTGACAGGATTTTCATTCATTTCCTTCCACAGTTTCTGGACGGTGCCGCCAAGTGCCGGAGACAGGCAGGCAGCCTTTGAAAATATCTGATTATAGTGCACCAGTGCATAGGCTGCCATGATTCCCCCCATGCTGGAGCCTGCAATGCCGGTACATTCCCGGAAAGGCATGGTTGGAAAACGGGCGTCAATATAGGGTTTGAGTTCGTATACTATTCCCTGCATGGTCTTCTCCCCAAGGGCTGCAGTACCCCTGAGCCACCCATGACTGCATTCATAGGGAAGATATTCCGACAGCCTTTCATTTCCCTCATGTCCGCACTCAATCCCCACAATGATCATCTCTTTATTCCATCCCTGCAGGTATTCCTTTAATCCCCAGGATTTTCCATAAGTTGCATCCTCATTCAGAAACAGATTGTGCCCATCAAAAAAATACATCACCGGAAATGGCCCCTCTCCTTCAGGGATCCACAGATGAAGCGGTCTCTGCTTTCCCAAAGATGAAAATATAAAGTCCTGTTTCATGAGCATACGCTCTTCCTCCTTGCGCACCCCTCATCAGGGGAAAAATCAAAAATTTTTTTACCACAATCCCGTTGTTTTGTCAAAATTCACGCAATATAATGTTTTATTCCACTTTCCCTCTTAAAAAAAAATTTAAAAAGGGGGTTGACAGCATGTTGGAAGGGCTGTATAATACGCACTGTTCCGAACGAAAGACATTCCTCAGTAGCTCAATGGCAGAGCATTCGGCTGTTAACCGAAGGGTTGTAGGTTCGAGCCCTACCTGGGGAGCCATAGAAAACCGTTGAAACTTACAAAGGTTTCAGCGGTTTTTATTTTTCCAATCGAACGGTTCATCTTAGAAAAGTTTCTGTCTGAAAAAAGCTCTGAAAGCGCTCTTGCGAGCCTTTCAGAGCTTTTTCCAAGAGGAAACCTTTATCCGAAATATCATTTTCCCCCCTCAGTGCAAAATACCCTCCGGATCTTTGAAGCAGGCACTGCCGCACGGAACAGGCCTGCTTTTCGCTCAGAGGCGGAATGCAGGAGGATAGATAATCAGCGGAAGTATAGTCTGAGCATTTCCTGACATGCCATAAAACTCTGAAGAAAGAATACCGGCTCCTATTCGACTGATGGGGCTTCCTTTCCGGGTGTCCTGACTGCCGGAAAGAATGCTTTCCCATCTGTTTTTCCCCGCAAAACATCTTGAATGCCTTCTATATTTGTTCTATAATGATCTTTTAGCATCCCGGAAAGGAATTTGACTGCATGCATGTTTCTGTTTTTGACATTATCGGACCTATAATGGTCGGTCCTTCCAGTTCTCATACTGCCGGCGCTGCGCGTATCGGGCGTATAGGGCGTCATCTGCTTCATGAACCCGTAAAAGATGCCGAACTGCTCCTTTACGGTTCTTTTCTCATGACCCATCAGGGGCATGGCACAGACAAGGCGCTTATTGCCGGACTGCTGGACATGCCTGTCGATGATATTCGTCTTCGGGACAGTTTCCATTACGCCGAAGATGCCGGCATGACCTTCCGCTTCGGAGAAGCTCGTCTCAGGAATGCACACCCCAACACGGTACTCCTTCATCTGACGGGTATCTCCGGCAGAAAGCTCACCATGCAGGCCGCCTCAGTCGGAGGGGGAAGCATTCGGGTAGATATGCTGAATGGTCTTAAAGTCTCCTTTACCGGAGAACAGAATACCCTCATCATTCCTCATGTAGACCAGCCCGGCAAGATTTCCGCCGTCACCGCCTGCGCCGCCCAGTACGGCATGAACATTGGTTCCATGCAGGTCTTCCGGGATCATATTGGCGGAACTGCCATCATGATCATAGAAACAGACGGTACACCCGTCCCCCAGATGCTGGAATGGATGCGCGCTCTCCCCGGTGTATCGGATGTCATCTTCATTGCCAAGGAACAGTAGGAGGCAGTCATGATCGAGTATTCTTCTCTTCAGGAACTTATCGCTCTGGCGGGAAACGGCACCATCGGAGAGGTTGTGCTCCGCTGGCAGGCTGAAATAGACGGCTGCGATCCTTCCTTACTCCGGACCGCCATGCAGCAGCGGCTTGAAGTCATGCGTGAATCCATTGCCAACGGAATGAACCCCGATCTTCGCAGCAATTCCGGTATGGTTGGCGGACAGGCAAGCATATTGCAGCATGCCGTAGATGCAGAAAAGACTGTCAGTGGAACCTTCATGGGTAAAATGGCGGTCCGTGCTCTGGCGGTTGCCGAATCCAATGCCTGTATGGGCAAAATCGTTGCTGCACCAACCGCCGGTTCCTGTGGGATTCTGCCTTCTGCCCTTCTTTCCTGTCAGGAACAGTATGGATACAGTGATGACGAACTTGTAACCGCCCTCTTTACTGCTGCCGGCGTTGGGCAGGTCATTGCAGAGAGAGCCAGCATTTCCGGAGCTGAAGGCGGATGCCAGGCGGAATGCGGAACTGCTGCAGCCATGGCCGCGGCTGCCATGACGCAGCTTCGGGGCGGCAGTGCATCAGCATGTGGGAATGCTGTATCCTTTACCCTCATGAATATGATGGGGCTCGTCTGTGATCCGCTCTGCGGACTGGTGGAAGTCCCCTGTGTCTATCGCAATGTATCCGGTGTTGCAAATGCCGTCGTAGCAGCAGATATGGCACTTTCCGGTCTGACTTCCATTCTGCCGCCGGATGAGCTCATAGACGCCATGGGCAGTGTTGGAAAGATGATGCCGGAGAGTCTCCGGGAAACCGGTCTTGCCGGTTGTGCCGCCTGCAGCCGTATCCATTCTCCCTCTGCCAAATCTTCCAAGTGAGGAATGAACGATGGAAACTCAAAGAAAACCGGAAACCCTAAATCAGGCTGCTCAGAAAAGCACCCGCATGTTCAAAAGGAATCTTCTCTTTACTGCCGCTTTTCTTTTAATCCTCATGGTACTCCCCATGCTGAAGCCTCAGATGAAGGTATCTCTGACACAATCATCGCTCACGCTTTCTGCCCCGGACCGTTCCACCCTTTCTGTATCATGCTCCGATATCCGTTCCATAAGTCTGATTCAGACACTTTCTCTGGAAAAAACGGAAGAAGGAACCCAGAACGCTGAAAACTGGTACGGCATTTTTTCTGATGGAGCCGAACAATTCCGCCTCTTTGTCTATCCTGCTGTGCCTTCTTATATTAAAGTCACCACGAATCGGGATAACATCATCTTCAATGCCCGAACTTTACAGGAAACAGAATCCTTCTATCAGCTGCTGAAGGAAATCACCAATGCCGGGTGACCAGAAAAAGCACGAGGAGGATAATCCAGCCGATCCCTGCCGTTTTCATTTGAAAGCGGCATTTTTTTTCAGGATCCATCCGCTGTTTTCCTTTCCTGTTAAACCGATGCCTGGCATACCAGGGATGTGAAAAACCCTGCTTCATCTGACAAATGCAGGCAGCTGCCAGCACACTTCCAAAGAGCGTCCAGGTGCAGAATCCCGAAAAGAAGGCATTGGCAGCAGCATTTTCCAGAGACGTCATGCCGCTCCGGATCGTCAGCAGATCCCCTGCCATCATCAGCACCGTCGCCGCGATCATTCCCCAGAAAAGGAGACGGCATAATCCCGGCCACAGTGGGTTTTCCATTCCCTGAAGGATCTTGTTTTCCCTTTGTTCTGACCAGTGCCGCATCCTTGTATGGTCCCTGGCCGTCTGCTGTTCCACTTTTCTGCGGATCTTTTCGCGATTAAACACTTTTTATCTTCCTTCCGTATGTTTTCGTCTTCCCGTTCTGCCCGGCAGCGTTCCGTAAGCTTTCCGACAGGCACATCCAGATCTTTCTTTGCTTTTCTGCATGTTATTTTGGAGAGAAGTATCTTTCTTTTCCCTCCGCACCGTATTCTCCGGGGTGCTTCTGAAATTATACATCACTTCCGGGACTTATTCCACGAATGCTCCGCAGAAAGCATACTCTTCGAATCCGATAAACACAAGGAAAGAAGCTTTGCTCAGTTTTTCTATTTTTTTAATCATATATTAGTGCTATTATTCTATTTATTTCTTCTTTTCCTGTTTCATACTGAAACAAATTAAGTTATTCTGCATTGACAACAAACATCTGCTTGGGTATACTTTTCTTTGACTTCAGTGTCAATACACTTTCCGGACCGCAAATCCGGGAAAAAACAAAAAGAAAGGAACTGTATACCATGAAGAAATGTCTGACTCTGGTACTGGTTCTCTGCCTGCTGATTTGTGCGACCGCAATCAGTTTTGCAGACGGTGCCAAGGACACACTGATCATCGGCACCGCCCAGGATATCAACAGTCTGAATCCTCAGATGCAGAATGACCAGATCAACAACAATGTGCTGGCTCTCAGCCATCAGAGCCTTCTGATGCTCGCCAACGATGCTTCTGAAACCGGCATCACCTATCTGCCCATGCTCGCAAAGTCCTGGGAATGGGAAGATGACAATACTCTGGTCTTCCATCTTCGTGAAGGCATCAAGTTCTCCACTGGTGAGCCCTGCACTGCCGATGACTGTGTATTCACGTATGAAATGGCCATGCAGCCCGACACCTATGTGCACGGCCTTCTCAGCCTGGTTACCGGCGTTGAGGCCCGTGACGATCTCACCTTCGTCATTCATACTTCTTCCTACTCCAACGAGATTTATTCGAACATCGCCGGCAAGCCCATGTCCATCCAGTCCCGCAAGGCCTATGAGAGCGGCATGGAAGAGCCCTACCTTATCGGCACCGGCCAGTACAAGCTCAAATCCCGCGTAGAAGGACAGTATGTTACTTTTGAGCGCGTGGAAGACTACTGGGCAAACGATTATGACACCGGCGACGACTACAACTGGGTTGTTGCACCTGGCGTTGCCAAGGAAATCACCTTCAAGCCCATCCTTGAAGCTGCTTCCCGTGTTATCGCTCTGCAGAACGGCGAAATCGATGTCTGTATCGACCCGCCGACCACCGAGCTCCAGTTCCTCGAAAAGGATAAGAATGTCACCGTGCTGGAAGCTGCCGGCACCCGTCTGTTCTACTTTGCATTCAACTGCGCAAAGGCTCCTTTCGACAACAAGCTGCTCCGTCAGGCTGTCTCCTGTGCCATCGACAAGAACACAATCCTCCAGGTTGTGCTGAACGGCAAGGGAATGACCCAGGATACCGTGCTGAACCGCGGTGTATGGTCCTTCTATAATGAGCCGGATCTTGGCGCTTATACCTATGATATCGAACGTGCAAAATCCCTCATGGAACAGGCCGGCGTAAAGCCCGGTGAACTGACCGTTGACCTGTATGCTGCAACCGATGATCCCTATAAGACCATCGCCCCCATCATCCAGGCCAATCTGGCTGCCATCGGTATCAACGTGAACATCGTTTCCCTTGACCAGGCTACCCTCAAATCCGAGTGCCAGGCTGGCAATCAGCAGATGTTCCTGTGGCGCTGGAACGTTATCGACCGTCTCGACGAAGTCTATACCGAGCTCTTCGCCACTGGCGTTGCATCCAACTATCATCACTTCTCTGATCCGCATGTAGACGAGATGGCCATCGAAATCCTGACGCAGAAAGATTCTGATCTGCGTATGACCGAGTCCATCGATCTGCAGAAATATCTGGCTGAAGAATGCCCGCAGGTTCCGCTGTATGTAGCCAACCTCATCATCGCCTATCGTAACGGCCTGACCGGTACGTACCTCTTCGGCGGTGGCAACCATTACTGGGCACATGCCTATATTGCACAGTAAGGTTTTCTTCTCACACTAGAGAATGCCGGACAGCCTCTGGTTGTCCGGCTTTTCTTCACTTAAAGTGGAAAGGTGCCCGCAGATGATTCGTTACATTTTAAAGCGGTTGGTTCTCATGATTCCAACCATTTTACTGACCTCACTGCTGATCTTCTGGGCCATGTCCCTGACCGGCGGTGATCCCGTGATGACCATTCTGCCCGAAAACGCCACCATTGAACAGCAGGAAGCCCTCCGTGAGGAGATGGGACTCAATGATCCTTTCTTTGTAAGATACTTCCGCTATGTCGGCGGTATCCTCACGGGTGACATGGGTGAATCCTATGTCACAAAACTGGATGTTTTCAAGACCTTCATGGGCCGTTTGCCCATGACGCTGGCGTTAGGCGGCACGGCTGTCATTATTTCCGTCCTGATCTCCATTCCCCTGGGAATCTGGACAGCGCTGAATCAGAATACATGGAAAGACACTGCTGGCATGATCTTCGCGCTCTTCGGCGTTTCCATGCCGAATTTCTGGCTCGGCCTCATGCTGGTCCTGCTCTTCTCTCTGACCCTCGGATGGTTCCCTTCCGGCGGTTCCGGCGGCGTTCGTTACCTCGTACTGCCCGCCTTGACTGTCGGTCTTGGACTTGCAGCCCTTATCACAAGAACCACCCGCTCCTCCATGCTGGATGTTCTCCGGCAGGATTATATGACCACCGCCAAGGCTAAGGGCGCATCTCGCCGCCGCGTCATCTACCGTCACGGATTGCGGAATGCCATGATTCCCATTGTCACTGCCATTGGCATGCAGTTCAGCCTGGTCATGACCGGTTCTGCTCTGGCTGAAAAAGTTTTTTCCTGGCCGGGCATCGGTCTTCTGGTTGCAGATTCCATCACCAAACGGGATACTCCCATGGTCACGGGTGCCATCATTCTCTGCTGTATTCTGATGGCCCTTATCAATCTGCTGGTAGATATTATCTATGCCTATTGCGATCCCCGCATCAAGGCACAATACTCAAAGAAAGGATGATGGGAAAATGAATACGAATCAGAATCCAGCATCCTCTGTCGCTGAGCTCAAACAATACAAAGGCCGCTCCATGGCCCAGGAAACGCTGCGCCGTCTGCTGAAAAACCACGGTGCCATTGTCGGTATGTGCTTCCTGATTCTGCTGGCGATCGTCGCCATTGCCTCTGAATTTGTTTTTGATTATAACAAGCAAATCATCGGCATGGACCCCTTATCCCTGTACGCCCCTCCCAGCCTTGCTCATCCTTTCGGATGTGACAACATGGGCAGGGATATCTTTGCCCGCATCTGCTACGGTGCAAGGTATTCCCTGATGATAGGCCTTGGCTCTGTCTCCATCGGTCTGGCAATCGGGATCGTGCTCGGTTCCCTGGCTGGTTTCTATGGCGGTTTCATCGACAATCTGGTCATGCGTGCCAATGACATCCTCTATGCCATTCCAAACATCATGATCGCCGTCGTGGTTGTTTCCATTCTCGGCACCAGCCCTGTTTCCCTGCTGCTTTCTCTCTGTGTAACTGCCGCCACCGCATTTACCCGGATCACCCGTGCTGCCGTCATGCAGATTCGTGGCCAGGAATTCATTGAGTCCGCCTATGCCATGGGCCTTCCTACCTGGAAGGTTATTCTGCGGCATATCATTCCCAACTGCCTCTCCCCCATCATCGTGCAGGTGACGCTTGCAGTTGGCACCAATATCATCGCAGCATCTTCTCTCAGCTTTCTGGGCGTAGGTATCCCTGTACCGCTGCCAGAATGGGGTGCCATGCTTTCCGATGGACGTGCCTATATCCGTTCTGCTCCCTGGATGTGCATTTTCCCGGGTCTGGCGATCATGATTACCGTGCTCGCTCTCAACCTCATGGGTGACGGCCTGCGGGATGCCCTCGATCCCAAGCTCAAGAAGTAAGGAGGGACAGCATGAACGATAATATTCTCGAAATTCGCGACCTAGTTGTCCATTTTGAAACCGATGACGGCTGCGTGCATGCCATCAATGGTCTGAATCTTACAATCGGCCGGGAAAAGACCCTCGGTCTCGTGGGTGAAACCGGTGCGGGCAAAACCACCACCGCGCTTTCTGTCCTGAACCTTGTACCCAATCCTCCCGGAAAAATCAAGTCCGGGACCATCACCCTGGACGGCAAAAACGTCCTCAAGATGACAGATTCAGAGCTGGAAGCGATGCGCGGAAATGACGTCGCCATGATCTTCCAGGATCCCATGACTGCTCTTAATCCTGTCATGACCATCGGCGATCAGATTGCTGAAAGCATTGAGCTCCATCAGCATATCTCCGGCAAAGAAGCTTTTGAGAAAGCCAAGGAACTTCTTAAAATGGTCGGTATTGCTGAAAACCGTGCCTATGATTATCCACATCAGTTTTCCGGCGGTATGCGACAGCGTGCGGTCATCGCCATCGCGCTGGCCTGTGAGCCCAAGCTGCTGCTGGCGGATGAACCCACCACCGCACTGGATGTAACCATTCAGGCTCAGGTGCTTGCTCTCATGAAAGACCTGATCGTCCGGCATCATATGTCCATGTTGCTGATCACCCATGACCTGGGTGTCGTCGCAGAAACCTGTGATGATGTGGCAGTCATGTATGCCGGGCGGGTGGTAGAGATCGGAAGTGCGGATGAAGTTTTCAACAGCACCAAGCATCCCTATACCGAAGGACTTTTCAATTCCCTGCCCAATTCGCATGAACGAGGCGAAGAACTGATACCCATCAAAGGCCTTATGCCGGATCCGATGGACCTGCCTGCCGGCTGTGCTTTTGCTCCGCGCTGTGCCTATGCCACCGAAGCCTGCACCAAAGCACTTCCTGCGCTTCGTCCGATGGGCGGCACTCACTTCGTCGCCTGCGATGCATACAATGACCCGGCATTCCGCATAAGGAGGAACAGCAATGGCTGAAAATAAGGGAAAAGTATTGCTTGAGGTCGATCATCTGACCAAATACTTCAATACCCCCCGCGGACCCCTGCATGCAGTCGACGGAGTCAGTTTTACCATTGAGCAGGGCAAGACACTCGGCATTGTAGGCGAATCCGGCTGCGGCAAATCTACCACCGGACGTGCAATTATCAAGCTGCTTGAACCTACCTCCGGCAAAATCATCTTTGATGGACAGGATATTACCAATTATTCCCGCTCCCGCATACGCAAGCTCCGCACCGAAATGACCATGATTTTCCAGGATCCTTTCTCTTCTCTGGATCCCAGGCAGAGCGTCATCCAGCTCATCAGCGAGCCCATCCGTGAACATCATCTGCTCACCGGCAAGGAAGCAATTGCCAAACGCACGCTGGAACTCATGGATACAGTAGGCCTTGCCCGTCGTTTCGTCAATTCCTATCCCCATGAACTGGATGGCGGCCGCCGTCAGCGCATTGGCATCGCCCGTGCCCTTGCAGTCAACCCCAAGCTGGTTGTCTGCGATGAACCGGTTTCCGCTCTTGACGTATCCATTCAGGCTCAGATTCTCAATCTTCTGAAGCAATTGCAGAAGGACATCGGCCTTACATACATCTTCATTACCCATGACCTGTCCGTCGTTAAATACTTCTCCGACGACATTGCTGTCATGTATCTGGGGCAGATGGTAGAAAAAGCCAATTCGGATGAGCTTTTCGCACATCCTATGCATCCCTATACCCAGGCATTGCTCTCCGCTATCCCCATTCCTGTAGTTGGAAAGACCCGGCCTGAACGCAAGCTAATCCGCGGCGAGATCACCAGCCCGATCAACCTTCCGGACCAGTGCCGTTTCCTGAAGCGCTGTGATGCCTGCACAAAAGCATGCGAAACAGGAAAGAATCCTGAATTATGCGAAATCAGCCCCGGACATTTTGTCGCCTGTCATCTCGTCAAGCATGCATAAGACAAACGGTATTTCCAAGGACTCGGCTTTTGCCGGGTCCTTTTTTCTTGGAAAATCCTATGGTTTTCATCTGTGATGCAGCTGGCCGGATCAGCTCAGTGCTTTTCAAAAAAGGAAATCGGATACAAAGGCTGTAACCGGTTTCCAAAAATCTGTTTCTGGCAAAGGATTCCTCTTTCCTGCCTGCAATGTCTTGCAGAAAGCGTGCCCTGTTCAAAAGCTGCATACCCGTCAGAGGAGAATTTTACTGCTTTCCATGTTTTCCCAGATGCTCAGGCCATCCTTCTGTACGCTGCATGGAAGATACAGCACCTGCACTCCTGCTTTTTGTGCCTGCAGCAGTGCATCTGTAAAAGCCTGGTCTGTTTCTGCGTTGGGTTTCACCATGGTGATCCCTTCCATCTGAATGACAAAAGCAATGGCAGCATGGAGTCCCTCCGAACGGGCGCGCATGAGTTCCCTCAGGTGCTTTACTCCTCGCTCCGTCGGTGCATCCGGAAAATATCCTATTCCATTTTTCTGCAGTGTGCAGCCTTTTACTTCCAGAAGTGTGAATACGGTTTCACCGGAAGCATTCTGCCCAAGACGAAAGTCTACTCTGGAGTCACCATAGCAAAATTCCGGCTGGATACTGCTGAATGGCAGTTTCTGAAGCCACTCTGCAACCACTTTATTCGGTGCCTGGCTGTCTATATTGACAAGCGCTCCGTCTTCTTTCTGCACCGTAACCAGATCATATTTTGTCCTGCGTTCCGGATTGTTTCCTGCCGTCAGATAAACCCTTGTCCCCGGAAGAAGGAGTTCCCGACATCTTCCCGTGTTTTTTACATGCACTTTTTCCGTTTGTTTTCCAATCTGCACCATGGCGGCAAACCGGTTCGGCCTCTCCAGAAAAATCGCCGGAATCACTTCTTTGTATTGCATGCTCCGCTCCGTCCTGTTGATAATATGAGTGTTTTCCCGTATAATACCGAAAACAGTGTCATAATGCAATGTCAGGAGGAGATGTCATGCCTGTAGATGTTTCCGAAGCTTTACGCTACCTCGGCGCAGAGAACAGTACGGATCTCCGGAAGGATGTCCTCTCCGTTGCCTCCGTGCTGGAAGAGGCACTTGTTCCCCGGTATGTTTACCGTGTCTTCCCGGTCACGCAGAAGGAGAGCTCCATCGATCTTCTGAACGGACAGCTGCAGCTTCCCGGCCATCTGGCACAGAAGATTTTAAAAAACTGTGAATTTGCTGCCATCATGGTCTGTACCCTTGGTGTTTCCTTCGACTCAATGCTGCGCAGCTGGCAGGCAAGAGACATGTCCAGGGCAGTGATTCTGGATGCCTGCGGAAGCGCATATGTGGAAAGCGGATGCGACATGGCACAGTCAGAAATTGCGGCCAGGTATGCTTCCTCTTTTTTAACCGATCGTTTCAGTCCGGGGTATGGAGATCTGCCGCTGACACTTCAGCCGGATTTTCTGCGTATCCTGGATGCCGGAAGACAGCTCGGAATCGAATGCACTTCCAGCTGTCTTCTGAATCCTTCCAAAACCGTAACCGCAGTCATCGGGATTTCTTCCGTACCACAGCCTGCCCGCATTCGCGGCTGTGAATGCTGCATGCTTCAGAATCAATGTCACTATCGAAAGAGAGGCGCAACTTGTGTTCATGACTGATAAGCTTACCATACTGGATGGTGCGATGGGCACCATGCTTCAGGCCGCCGGTATAAAGCCAGGTGAAATACCGGAGCTTCTCAACCTGACACGTCCCCAGACTGTGCAGGATGTTCATATCGCCTACCTCAAAGCTGGAAGCCAGATCATCTATTCCAACACCTTTGGCGCCAACCGTCTCAAACTGCGTAAAACCGGACATTCCGTTGCCGAAGTCGTTCAGTCCGCTGTAAAGCTTGCCAAAGCAGCTGCCGCCCCCTTTAATGCCCGTGTTGCGCTGGATATCGGTCCTCTGGGGGCACTGGTGGAACCGCTGGGTACCTTGTCTTTTGAAGACGCCTATGATTGCTTTGCTGAAATGATGGAAGCCGGAAAAGATGCCGATCTGGTTATCATTGAAACCATGACGGACCTCTATGAAACCAAAGCTGCCCTTCTTGCAGCCAAAGAGCATACCTGCCTTCCGGTCATGGTCTCCATGAGCTTTGGAGCAGATGGCCGTACGTTTACGGGATGTACCGTTCCATCCTTTGCTCATACAATAACTTCTCTGGGAGCAGATGCAATCGGCTTCAACTGCTCTGTTGGGCCCAGAGATCTGGTTCCATTACTTCACGAACTGCGTGCAAATACCTCTCTGCCCATTATTGCCAAGCCTAACGCCGGGCTCCCGGATCCCGTGGACGGTCATTATGATCTGTCTCCGGAGGATTTCCGGCTGCAGATGGCTTCTCTTGTTGAAGCCGGTGCCACCCTTATCGGCGGCTGCTGCGGTACTACTCCTGCCTATATTGAAACACTGCTAACTCTGTCCGCTCCAGATACCCAGAGGGTAACCACTCTTTCTAGTTTTGTCTGTACGCCTACCCATCCTCTGCCTATCAACCGCATCTGCGTCATTGGAGAGCGAATTAATCCCACCGGGAAGAAACGCTTCCAGCAGGCATTGTTGGAGAAGGACATGGACTATATCGTAAGCTGTGCTGTTTCACAGATGGATGCCGGGGCAGATATTCTCGATGTCAATATCGGCTTTCCAGGGGTGGATGAAGTTACTCTGATGCCCCAAGTAGTCAAAGCCATTCAGTCCGCCGTCGATCTGCCTCTTCAGCTGGATTCCGTCAATCCGGATGCTCTGGAAGCAGGTCTCCGGGTTTACAATGGAAAAGCCATCATTAATTCTGTCAACGGCAAAGCGGATTCTCTGAGCACCATTCTTCCCCTTGCACGCCGGTATGGAGCAGCCGTCGTAGGCCTTACTCTCGACGAAGCAGGCCTTCCGGATACTTCCGAAAAGCGCATCGCCATTGCTCAGCACATTCTGCAGAATGCGCTTTCCTACGGACTGCCCCGGGAAGATATCTTTATCGACTGCCTCACGCTGACTGTCAGTGCCCAGCAGAATCAGGCAGAAGAAACCTTAAAAGCGGTTCACTATATCTCCTCGGTCCTTGGTCTCAAAACGCTGCTTGGTGTCAGCAATATTTCCTTTGGTCTGCCTAACCGCAGTCTGGTTACCAGTGTTTTTCTGACCCGTGCTCTTCATGCAGGCCTCACGCTTCCCATCCTGAACCCTAATCAAAAGGAAGTCATGGATGTTCTGGCCGCTTTCCGGGTTACCAACGGAGAGGATGCAGAAAGCTCTGCCTATATCCGACGCTTCGCTGATTCAGCCGCTGCGCCGGCATCGGTATCCCCTTCACTGACACTCTTTGACTGCATCACACGGGGGCTCAAAACAGAAGCCGGCCGGATGGCCAGAGCCTCCCTGTCCTCAGGACAAAACGAGACAGAGATTGTGGAACAGGTCCTCATTCCAGCCCTGGATCAGGTGGGTATCCAGTATGAAAAAGGAATCGTCTTTCTTCCCCAACTTCTCTCTGCAGCCCAGGCTGCCCAGGCCGTCTTTGAGGAAATCCGCCTGTCCCTGCTCTCTCATGGCACCGGGCACGTCACACGCGGCCGGATTCTGCTTGCCACTGTCCATGGTGACATTCATGATATCGGGAAAAACATCGTCAAAGTCATTCTTGAAAACTATGGTTATGATGTGCTGGATCTCGGCAAGGATGTACCGCCGGAAACCATAGCAGAAACTGCTTCCCGGGAACAGATATCTCTGATTGGCCTCTCCGCGCTGATGACCACCACCCTACCAGCAATGGAAGAAACCGTTCAGAAGCTTTCCTCGCTTTCTCCCAGACCCAAGGTTATTGTAGGCGGTGCGGTGGTAACAGCCGAATACGCTGAACGTATTCATGCTGACTTTTATGCAAAGGATGCCCAGGCCGCCGTTCAGATAGCCAAATCCTTTTTTTCAGAATCATAATCCGGAGGTATAAATCATGCAGCTTCTTGATTTTCCCATGCAGGAAAAAGGGTCCATGCCCTATGCCCATCTAACCATCTATCTTCAGGAATTATCAAATTCCCTGCTCATACAGGACCGTCCTCTCCTGCTTCTTTGTCCGGGCGGCGCATATGCCTATACTTCCGACCGGGAAGCTGAACCGCTGGCACTGCGCTTTATGGCCATGGGCTACCATGTGGCTATCCTCCGCTATTCTGTCGCACCTGCCCGCTATCCTACTGCACTGACGGAACTTGCACGCAGTATGCTCCTTCTCCGTCAGCATGCAAAAGAATGGCATATTCTTCAGGATCATATCTATGTTTCCGGCTGTTCCGCCGGCGGACATCTTGCTGCACACCTGGGGGTTACTTGGCACACCCCCTTTCTGCAGGATCAGCTGCACATTCTTCCCAAAGATTCCTATCTCCTGCGTCCTGCCGGACTCATTCTGTGTTACCCCGTGATTACTTCGGGGTCTTTCGCCCATCGCGGCAGTTTCAGCAATCTGCTTGGGGAAGAGGGCGCTCTGTCCCCGGATTCCGTATCACTTGAAAAGCTCGTCACGGAAAACGTTCCGCCAACTTTCCTCTGGCATACCTTTACAGATCCGTCCGTCCCTGTCCAGAACAGTCTGCTCTTTGCCAGTGCTCTGGCAGAGCATCATGTTTCAACAGAGTGCCATATCTTTGCTGAAGGCGGGCACGGCTTATCGCTCGCCAACGCTCTGACCGAGAGTGCGGACAGCCACGGGGTGCAGAAAGAGTGTGAAATGTGGATTCCGCTGGTTCATGCTTGGCTGGAGCGGCAATGCCCTGCTCCCTTTGTTCTCTCTTCTTCTGCATCCGATTGAAGAACACTCTGCAGTCCGATCTTCTCCGATTCCATCCATCTCTGTCATAGCAGCTGATAATGCCGGAGAAACGGACTGACCCTTCCCTATCTCTTCTTTGTTTCCTGCAGAGCTTTGTGCTATACTGCTTCCATGTTTCCCATGAAGCATCCTCGTGGCGATACTTTCTTTTCCCGTCTTTCACTTATTCTGGAGGTGGTCCAATGAATCATCGTAATATTCTGGCTGATCTGGAACGACGTTTCCGGCGCTATGCCATTCGCGACTTCATGCGTTATATCGTCATCGGGCAAGCCATTGTTTATATCCTTCTCCTTATCTGGCCGACGGTCGGCTATCAGCTCTATGGCCTGTTGTCTCTCTCCCGTGCCGGTCTTCTTCGAGGGCAGATTTGGCGTCTTGTAACCTTCCTTTTCATTCCGCCGTCCTCTTCTCCTATCTTCATTTTCTTTGCTCTCTACTTTTACTATATGATCGGTACAAGTCTTGAACGGCAATGGGGTGCCTTCCGCTTTAATCTCTTCTACCTGATTGGCATGGCAGGTGCCATCCTAGCAGCACTTCTCACAGGTTCTGCCACCAACACCTATCTGAATCTCTCTCTGTTCCTGGCATATGCTTCCATCTGGCCTAATCAGGAAGTGCTTCTTTTCATGATCCTCCCGGTAAAGATGAAATGGCTTGCACTGCTCGATCTGGCACTTTACCTCTGGCAGTTTATTCAGGGACCTGCCAGCGTCCGTGTAACCATTATCCTGTGCCTGCTCAATGTCTTCCTTTTCGTTGGCGGTGACTTCATCAATACATTACGCAACGAAATGCGGTACTTCAAGACAAGGCAGAATTATCGGAATACCATGTGGCGATAAGCTTTGTGCATATTTTTCGCGGGAATGCACATTACAAGGAAAACGGTCTATATTAATACCCCGTAATTCGTATTTAAACGGATTACGGGGTATTTTTTGTATTTGGTAGACCCTTTTCATTCCGGGATGACATTGGAAAGGGTATTTTAGCAACATTGGAGCCGAACAGACTCTAAATCTGTTCCTTGCCGCAAACGGTACTATTTCACAGGAATGCGGTATTCCCGTTTTCTGTCCTGCTGAAAAAACAGCATAAAAAAGGACTCCGAAATGGAGTCCTCGATAATTAGAATTCACAGTTCCCTGGGGTACGCGGATAAGGAATGGCGTCGCGGATATTTTCAATATCCGTAAGGTACATGACCAGACGTTCAAATCCCATGCCAAAGCCGGAATGGGTGCATCCTCCGAACTTGCGCAGATTGACATACCAGTCCATTTGCTCCACGGAGATTCCGAGTTCCTCCATGCGGGCGACCAGAAGATCATAACGGTCTTCACGCTGGCTGCCACCCATGAGCTCGCCGGAACCGGGCACCAGCAGGTCCACTGCTGCAACGGTTTCCCCATCTGGATTCTGATACATGTAGAAAGCCTTGATATCCTTCGGCCAGTCATAGACACATACCGGAGACTTGAAATATTCTTCCGTCAGATACTTCTCATGCTCTTTAAAGAGATCTTCGCCCTGAACTGCGGGATGTTCAAACTCCTTGGGTGCCTTCTGCAGAATGTCAATGGCTTCTTTATGCGTCACGCGTGCCACCTTGGACTTCAGCAGTGTCTCCAGCTTCTCAATCAGGTTGCTGCCGGCATACTTCTGCAGGAACTCCAGCTCCGGACGTGCTTTTTCCAGTACTTCAGCTACAACTGCCTTGAGGAAGTCCTCCTCAATGTCCATGAGCTTCTGCAAATCGCAGAAGCAGATTTCCGGCTCAATCATCCAGAATTCGGCCGCATGGGTCTTTGTGTTGGAGTTTTCTGCACGGAAAGTCGGTCCAAAGGTGTAGATGCGTTTATATGCCAGGGCGTAGGTCTCGCCTTCCAGCTGTCCCGTTACCGCCAGAGAAGTGGGCTTGCCAAAGAAATCATCCTCCGGCTTGATCGCTGTTCCGGGAGCCGCCGCAGTAACGGTAAAAGTATTTCCTGCTCCTTCTCCATCGTTCGCCGTAATCAGAGGAGTATGTACATAGACATAACCCCGTTCCTGGAAATAGTTATGAATAGCGGCTGCCGCCAGAGAGCGGACCCGGAAAACGGCCTGGAAAAGGCGGGTTCTCGGGCGCAGATAGGCAATATCCCGCAGAAATTCCACGCTGTGGCGCTTGGGCTGAAGCGGATAATCCTCCGGGCAGTCACCTTCCAGGCAAATGCGGGAAGCTTGAATTTCATAGGTTTCACGGTTTCCTTTTACCAGTATGCCCTCAACGGTGATTGCAGAACCATTCCGGATGTTCTGAACACTGGCAAAATCCGAAACATTTCCATCATAAACAATCTGAATAGTCTGGAAGCATGTGCCGTCTGAAAACTCCATAAAGCCAATAGCCTTCTGCTTCCGATGATTGCGAACCCAGCCCTGAACAGTAACCGGTTTTCCTGCGTAATCTCCAACCTGCGCATAAAGCGCTGCCAGATCTATGACTCCCTGATTTTCCATTGTATTCCTCCAATGTCACTAAATATCGTCGTCCTGGTCCTGCTGACCATCAAAGTCCGTGCGGACCAGAGCCTCTTCAGGCTCTGCATTTTCATGCGTCTCGTCGATTTCTTCTTCCTGCGGTTCAGGGTCCGTAACCGTCACGCTGACGATCGTGCTGTCCCCTTCAAGTTTCATAATGCGCACGCCCTGAGTCACACGGCTGACCACTGAAATCTTCGAGAGCGGCGTGCGGATAATTACACCGTCATTGCTGATCAGCATAATATCCTGTTTTTCCTGTACGAGCATCTGGGCTGCAATGGGTCCGGTCTTCTCCGTGACCTTCATGCAGCGTACGCCCTTGCCGTTCCTGGATTGCAGGCGGAAATCGTCAACCTCGGTCCGCTTTCCATAACCCTTTTCCGAAACGGTCAGCACGGTACAGCCTTCTTCGATCCGGCCGAGTGAAAGCAGATAGTCGTCCTCTTCCATGTTCATTGCACGGACACCGCGGGAATTGCGTCCCATGGCACGAACCCCAGACTCTGGGAAACGAATCGCATAGCCATTATGTGTGGCAAGCATCAGCTCATCATTGCCGGAAGTCAGGGCTACGCCTATCATTTCGTCATTATCTTCAAGCGCAATTGCAACGAGACCCGCCTTGCGAAGGTTGGAAAACTCCGAAAGTGACGTCTTTTTGATATATCCGCTGCGTGTAGCCATAACCAGCATGAGGCCGTCCTTCTCTTTAGGCAGCGGAATCATGGCCGTAACCTTCTCTCCGCCATCCAGCTGCAGAAGGTTAACAATCGCGGTTCCCTTGGCAACTCTTCCCGCATCCGGTATCTCGTAACCCTTCATGCGGTAAACCCGTCCCTTTGTGGTAAAGAAGAGGATCTCCGTATGGGTACTGGTTGCCAAAAGCCGTTCAGCAAAATCATCTTCCCTGGTGGACAGACCGCTGACGCCTCGCCCTCCGCGGTTCTGTGCCCGATAGGCACTGCGTGTTGTGCGCTTGATGTACCCGAAATGGGACATGGTAATGATGACCTGATCTTCCTGAATGAGGTCCTCTGGATCAATCTCACCTTCCATCACGCTGAAGGTGGTCCTGCGGGGATCGGCATATTTTGCCTTCACATCCAGGATTTCCTCCCGGATAATATTGAGTACCATCTTCTCATCCGCCAGTACGGCACGCAGATAGGCAATGGTCTTTTCAAGTTCAGCGTACTCCTCCTGAAGGCGTTCGCGTTCGAGGCCGGTCAGGCGGGCAAGACGCATGTCAAGAATAGCCTGGGCCTGTTTGTCCGACAATGCAAAGCGCGCCATCAGCTCTTCCTTGGCTCTGGTTGTATTCTCGCTGTTGCGAATGATATGCACGATTTCATCGATGTTATCAAGTGCAATCAGCAAACCTTCCAGAATGTGCGCCCGGGCTTCTGCTTTATCGAGGTCATAGCGTGTTCTGCGGACAATGACATCCTTCTGATGTTCCAGATAATGGAACAGCATCTGATGAAGGCTGAGAACCTTCGGCTCTCCGTCAACCAGTGCCAGCATAATGCAGCCGAAGGTATCCTGCAGCTGGGTATGCTTGTACAGATAGTTGAGGATAACGCTGGAATTGACGTCTTTTTTGAGTTCAATGACGATGCGCATGCCCTCACGGTCACTCTCATCACGAATGTCAGAGATACCTTCAATGCGCTTTTCATGTACCAGGGAAGCAATCTTCTCCACCAGCTGTGCCTTGTTGACCATATAGGGCAATTCGGTCACCACGATCCGCTGGCGTCCTGCATTCATGGGCTCAATATCGGTCTTTGCGCGAACCAGAATGCGGCCGCGGCCGGTGGTATATGCGTCGTAGATACCTTTCCTGCCGAGGATGATACCGCCGCCCGGAAAGTCCGGTCCCTTGATAACCTCCATCAGTTCCTGATTGGTCACGTTGGGATTGTCAATCAGCATGACAACACCATCAATGACTTCACCCAGGTTGTGCGGAGGAATGTTGGTCGCCATGCCAACCGCTATACCGTTGCTTCCATTGACCAGCAGGTTCGGAAAACGACACGGCATCACTTCAGGCTGCGTAAGGGTTTCATCAAAGTTCGGATAAAAGTTTACGGTCTCTTTGTCGATATCCGCCAGCATCTCCAGGTTGATTTTGCTCATACGCGCTTCGGTATAACGCATGGCAGCCGCTCCGTCACCGTCAATGGAGCCGAAGTTTCCCTGGCCGTCTACCAGCGGGTAACGGGTGGCAAAGTCCTGGGCGAGTCTCACCAGGGCGCCGTAAACGGACGAATCACCGTGGGGATGGTATTTACCAAGGACGTCGCCCACGATACGTGCACATTTACGGTACGGCTTGTCCGGGGTAACGCCCAATTCATGCATCGCATAGAGAATCCGGCGATGAACAGGCTTAAGTCCGTCCCGTACATCCGGCAAGGCTCTTGTGATGATAACCGCCATGGCATAGGAAATGAAGCTCTTCTTCATTTCCTGTTCCAGATCTATGGGGTGCAGGCGATCCGCATCCGTGGTATTTCCTGGAATATGATCATGAAAATCCAACCGCTGCTCCCCCTCTCCTAAATATCCAGATCCAGCACAAGTTTACTGTTCTCGGTAATAAATTCACGTCTGGGCTCCACATCCTCGCCCATCAGCAGGCTCATGGTGGAATCTGCCGCAATAGCATCCGCGACACTGACCCGCATCATGTTTCGCTGGGTAGGATCCATGGTTGTGGTCCACAGCTGTTCCGCACTCATTTCTCCCAGACCTTTATAGCGCTGGACCTCCGGCTTCTTTTCCCGGCCTATTTCTGTCATGATCTTGTTCAGCTCTTCATCGCTGTAGCAATAGCGCTCCTGCTTCTGATAGGTCACCTTATAAAGGGGAGGCTGTGCTGCATAGACGTGCCCCTGTTCAATAAGCGGACGCATATAGCGATAGAAGAAGGTCAGAAGAAGGATACGGATATGGCTTCCATCCACATCAGCATCTGTCATACAGACAATGCGGTCATAGCGAAGTTTTGAAATGTCAAAATCATCGCCGAAACCGCAGCCGAAGGCAGTAATCATAGCCTTGATCTCATCGTTTGCAAGCACCCGGTCTGCACGGGTCTTTTCCACGTTAAGAATTTTGCCTCTCAGAGGCAGAATAGCCTGGAAATGGCGATCCCGTCCCATTTTTGCACTGCCGCCTGCAGAGTCACCCTCCACCAGGAAGATTTCACACTTTGCAGGGTCCCGTTCAGAGCAGTCTGCCAGCTTTCCGGGCAGGCTGGCGCTTTCCAGCACGGTCTTGCGGCGTGTCAGTTCTCTGGCCTTGCGGGCAGCTTCCCTGGCGCGGGACGCGGCAAGACAGCGGTCAAGAATCATTTTGGCAATGGCCGGATTTTCCTCAAGGAAGGTGGACAGCTGTTCCGAAACCAAGCCGTTAACTGCCGTTCGCACGTCGCTGTTGCCAAGCTTCGACTTTGTCTGGCTCTCAAACTGCGGATCCTCCAGTTTGACAGAGATAATGGCTGCCAGTCCTTCCCGAGTATCCTCTCCTGTCAGATTCGCATCATTGGCTTTCAGAATATTATGCTTCCGACCGTAGTCATTAATGACCCTCGTCAGCGCCATGCAGAAGCCGGCAAGGTGGGTTCCTCCATCCGGCGTATGAATATTGTTGACAAAGGAAAAGACATTTTCCGCATAGGAATCATTGTACTGCATGGACACTTCCACGCTGGTACTTCCCACCATGCCCCGGAGATAAATAGGCTCCGGGAACAGCGGAGTTTTATTCTTGTTGATATATTTTACAAATTCCTTAATGCCACCTTCATAGTGGAAAATACGCTCTTCCGGATTATCTCCCCGGTCATCCCGGAAAACAATGCGGAGTCCTGCGTTCAGGAAAGCCATCTCCCGAAAACGAACCTTCAGAACATCAAATTTGAAATCTCCTGTTTCGAAGATACCGTCTTCATCCTGCCCCTTGACATCAGGCCAGAAAGTAATGGTTGTACCTGTCCTGTCCGTATCTCCTACCACACGAAGATCATAGAGCACTTTTCCCCGTTCGTATTCCTGTTCATAGATCTTTCCATCCTGGTAGACCATGACTTTCAGGTGACGGGAAAGCGCATTCACAACGGAGGCGCCTACACCGTGCAGACCGCCGGATACCTTATATCCTCCTCCGCCGAACTTCCCTCCTGCATGCAGAATGGTGAGACACACCTCAACTGCAGGTCTCCCGGTCTTCGGATGAATTCCCACCGGAAATCCGCGGCCGTCATCCTGAACAGTGCAGGAACCATCTTTATTTAGAGTTATTACGATCTCCTTGCAGAAACCTGCCAGTGCTTCATCCACAGCGTTATCAACAATCTCATAAACGAGATGATGCAGGCCCCTGTCATCCGTGGAACCGATATACATGCCCGGACGTTTACGGACTGCCTCCAGTCCCTCCAGAACCTGAATCTGATTTTCATCGTAGGCTTCGGTCACAGTTTCGTCCATTTCCGCATCAGCCACAATCACTTCTTTTAATTCTTCCTGTTCCATGCTTACCCCACTGTCGTTTGTCCTGTGATCTTGCGAATTATGCTGAGCATTTTCTTACTCTGTACGCCATAAGCCTCGCCAATGGCCTCATTCGATTGACTGTACATGCGCTTCATCAGCGTCATGCTCGAAATAGGAGAAAGATATACGCGCGTGTTTTCCGTCACTCCGCCGGGCTTTCTCGCTCCGGCGCAGATTACCGCAGATTTGGCTGTAAGTCCCGAAACTTCCAGCAGCCGATGCTGTTCTTCTGCATCTCCCAGTAAATCTCTTGTCACCGGACTCTCATTGTCGGCGAGGTTCAGAATGCTGACAATCTCCCGGCTGTCTACGCTGGTATTCTCCCCGATATGCAGGATCATATCTCCCTTTTCCCTTCAAAAGCATCTTCATTGCAAGAAAAACACGGTCACATAGACCGTGTTCATTATAGCATATTTTGTCTATATTTTCAAAGACTTTCTCTCCTTAATATACCTTGATTTCCCCAAAAAAACGCCCAAAAATACCGGTTCCCTTTTGGGGCAAAAAACACTGTTTTAATTCATTTTTCAGCACCTTCACCGGGCCGGTTCTTCCGGAGCATTCTGCTCGCTTCCATACCTTGAAAACAGCAGATTAACCACCTGCATGGCGGTATCCTGATTCTGGGAAAATGCAACAACACCCACTACCGCGTCCTTGGGATCACAGAGAAAACGATATAAACCGGTCAGGCTGTCTGCCGGAATCCCGTAAAGTCCTTTCTCTCCCATCTCATTCGCATACATCCCTGTAGAAAGCTCAATCCCATCAACCTGCAGCGTCCCGTCTTCCACATAGGGGGTAAGATCCAGAAGAATACCGGACAGCTCTCCCTGGGCCTCCAGGCTTTCCAGTTCCTGTCTGGGCATGAGAAGTACATCTCCCTGGCCCGCTGCAATGTACGTGGTATATTGCATACGTACATACATATCATCGCTGAGCAGATTGATATTGGCCACTGTCAGCTCTTCCTGTTCCGGACAGACCTCCTGAAGTGCCGGCCACAGGTCCTCCTGAAGTGCATCCTGCTGACAGTATCCGCTGAGCATATAAAGCTCAATTTTCCTGTTTGCAGGCGGCCTGTAAGTGGTCATGTCAAACACCATGGACATACAGAAGAAACAGCCAAGAACTGCCACAAGATATTTCCACCATGCATATTGAAAATGTGTCTTCAGCCTTTTCCTGGTAATACGGTTATCCACCATCTTCTTTTTTGTGCCTCCTTGTACCCATACAGCTATCACGCGGCAATGATCTCTACAATGAAACACGCGGAATGATCATCGCATTCCGCGTTGGAGTTCATTCAACCGGTTCCAGAAATACTATTTCCTTTTCTGCCTGGTCGGCATATGCAATTTCCGATCGGGTGCTCTCACCGATGTATCCGTTCCGATTGATCACGTAAATAGCATCTGCCATATCTATCTTCCGCTTATGCATATCATCCAGCATTTCTTTCGTACGGGTCATGGTTCCTTCATCCATGCCTTCCCACACTTCAGCATCTCCTCCGTGCCCAAAGAGTCCCACTGAGATCACAATATTTCCCTCCAGCGTAAGCCTCTTCTGCACTTCCAGAAAATCTTCCCGGAAGCGGGTACTGCCGCATAAGGTAATAACCTTATAGCCGCCGACCATGACACCGTCTCCTTTCTCAAGCCGGATTACTGCTTTTTCTTCGGATTTTTTCCTTCAAATTCCTCTTCCAGTTCTTCCCAGTTTACATCAGCATACATTGGATCCGTTACCACATCCTCCCAGATGCCGGCCGTCTTCAGTTTGATAGAAATTTTTTCTTTCGACAGCTCGGTACCGAAGATTCTGTTGAAATTGTCGGTCAAATCCTCCAGAGACATTTTTCCGTTGCGTTCGGCAATCCAGACGCAGACCTTGCTGAGGCTCAGTTTCTCACGCTCTCTCGACAGAATGATGCCTCCACGCACCGGCAGGGAGAAAATGTCTTCCTTCTGGCGAAGCAGACAGGTCAGCAACCACTTGTTTTTTCTCGTACGGTTGGCCAGCGGATCACGTGAGATAATACTGCGCCACAGGCTGTCTGCATTGAAATAATCTTCTTTACACTTGCTGAGAACCCTGTCCTGATAAGCGCGTATTTCGACTTCATCTATTCCATATTCCTCTTTAAATCGGGAAATCGGATAAAGAATATTATGATTTACTTCAATAAATTCAAGCGAGCGCTTTTTTCGTTCCATCACCGCGCTGAAAGTGGACAGGCGCATATAACGGCGGTCCAGCTTCGACAGATCCACGATGTCATCCTTGAAGATATAATGATCAAGATAATCCGAAATGGTATCGTAACGATTATCATAGGCATAACCGGAATTGAGGATATATCCTGCCCGGTTCAGCACGGGGCGGTTAAGCGAACCTTTGGGAGAGTTGGGGCATTCCTTCGCAAAAAGATCTTCCAGTTCTTCCGAGAACCAGAACGGCTTCTGTTGAACCGCCTTTTCCAGTCGCTCCACATCCCGGGGATCAAGGTCCGGCACATCAATGGAGTACTGCCCGCCAGTATAGTACTGGCTGATCGCCTTGCTGATGCGCAGATTCGCCTGTGCAGTATCCTTGCGCACTCCAAATCGTTCCTGATAGGCAGCATAGAAATCCATGAAAGAAATGGGAGAAACTTCATTCAGCAGCTGAATAGCCTGATCCTTTTCATCTCCGTTTCCGAATACCATGACGGGTACACGTCGGCAGTTAATCTTAAAATCGCCCTTCCAGTGCCCAATCGAAGACTTGATCACATAGAAAAGTTCATAGCCATCACGGATATCAAGCTCTTCCATCAAATCCGGGTAATCCTTATGGATGCGTTCACCGGAAAGTACCAGATCCCTGTACTGTGTGAAATCCACTTCGTCCCAAAGCCTGTCTACATCCACTTCGCAATAACGCATCTTGTTGTCACGGTTGAAAACAATATGTCTTGAATTGCGCATATGATTGAGCACAGTATGAATATTGATATGCAGGCGTTCCATTGGGAAACCGTGGTCCTTGACATAGCATACGTAGGCATGCTGGAATTCCTCAACACTCATGGGATGGTCGAGATGATCCAGAAGTACCCGATAAATCATCTGTGTCCTTGTGACCGTCTGCTGGTCCTTGCGTATGGAATAACGCTTAACAAAGCCGGACAGCTTTTCACGGAAAGGACCCTTATATGCCTGCAGTTCCTCCTCAGAAAACAGATGGTCCCCCTCATCATAGCGAATGCTCAGGAACATATACCCATATGGTCCGAGCTCAGGGAAGCAGTCCACAAAGTCATTTCTGGTAAAGTGGAAGTACTCAAAAGGCTCTCTCAGATAATCCTCGAAGACAGGGGATGCATCGGCAGCAACCTTTATCAGAATCTGTCTGACCCACTCGCGGGAACAGGTATAGCACTGGCTGATTTCTTCCAGGTTTTTACCATTTACACGCTGCGCAAAAATGTCTCTGGAGCGCTCACTCAGTCCATTGTCCTTCCAGTCAAAGAATTCCTTGAAGCTCATCCTTTTGGCATACAGGAAATCATCATATCGGTCACAGGTATCAGCAAGCAGCATCTCAAGCACGGTATCTACCGGGATTTGAGTTTTCTCAAGCGAAGTACGCAGTTCATCAACTCGGATGACCCCTTCATGCGCGATGCGCATATAGAACTCCGGCAGTTTTTCGGATACCTCGGGAAGGTCCAGCAACAGCTTCATTTTATGCTCATTGAGTTCCCTATACCCGCCATGCGCTATTCGTTTTACAATTCCAGCATCCTTGGCGCAGCGGTATAAATGTCTCCAGTAGAAATGACCGATTGGCTCAAGTGCCTCTGCCGCCTTCGCAAAGAACTCTTTTGCTCCGATGTTTGGTCCTTTATCATCCGGGTCTTCTATAAGGTCATTCTTTTCGACCCATGCACTCATCTTCTTGAGAATCTCTTCTTTTGACTTGCTCCCCATTCCTTCAAACTCATCCAGATCACCATAACTGAGTGTTGCCAGATGATCAAGCATCACACAGTTTCCCTGAATAAGCAGCGAAAAAGGTCTCTGGGAAAGTCCTAATTCTCCGATGGTATGATGACTCATTTCAGCGAGTTGTTCCGCATCGTATTCTTTGCGCTTTCCATATTTCACAGGAGCAGCAAGCTCTGCAAGATTGATTTCACCGCTTAACAAACGTTCCTGGGCAGAACGAATTTCGTCCATTGTCAGTTTGCCGGCATTATGATGTCTCTCAATGATTCCAAGAGGAACTGTCTTTAACTGTTCAGCAGTATCTATCAATAAGCCGTGCAGGACATTATTGGCCCTCATGGACAATTCAAGTTTTTCAATCGGTATTCCCATCCCTTATTATCACCTTTCTATTAACGTCTTCAGAAAAAACATCTTGTGCCATGGAATAGATCATCCATGACAATATGCTGGATTTGATCGCGCATAGATTAGAATAAAACAGGGATACAATGCCATTTCCAGACATCCTTGTTTCTGTTTTTAGTATAACAGAAAATGCGACAGAATAATAGATAGAACTTCACGGAAAAACCTTAAAAAGTTTTTTGTTTTATGGGCCATACATCTAAAGCAGTAAGCTATTTCCCTTCTGTCTGGAAATAATACAGGTTTTTTTGTCCGATTTCATATCCGTTATTTCTGAAATATTACAATTTATGCGAAATGATTATCAGACGTGTTCCGGATGAAAAATGATATACAGATCAAACTTATATTTCTAAGATACCCCCGAATAACCTGACAGCTGAAAGACAGGTCAAACAACACTTATAATGAATAATTGAACTTATATTGCTGTCCGGTTACTGGGGTTTTACTAAATGCAGCATTGCTTTTTCACGAAAGAAATAAGTGCTCATTGTTCTTTACTCTCGAAAAAAAGAAAGAGGCACCCCCGAAGCAGGCGGGCATTGACAAAGCAGAATTCATGGAATACAAGTGTATTGGCATCTGTAAACGGATCCGGAAGGCCTGCGCTGCCTTTGTCGGATTGTAATAAAATAAAAAGAATCTCCCTCTCAAAGTAAGGGAGATTCCATATCGTTTAATACAGCTTGGCACCGGCAGGAATATGATGATCCACCATCAGAAGATGGAGCTTTTCCTCTCCCTGCTCATGATGAATCGCGCTTAGAAGCATACCACAGGATTCAATTCCCATCATCGCCCGCGGAGGAAGATTAACGATGGCTATCAGCGTCTTTCCTACCAATTCTTCAGGCTCATAGAATGCATGTATTCCACTCAGAATTGTTCTCGGCGTACCGGTTCCATCATCCAGCGTGAATTTCAAGAGCTTTTTGCTCTTTGCAACAGCCTCACAGGAAAGTACCTTAACGGCACGGAAATCAGACTTGCTGAATGTTTCAAAATCCACCATGTCCTTAAACAGGGGCTCTATTTCCACCTGAGAAAAATCTATCACTTCATTTTCGGAAGCAGGAGCTTCTTCTTCAGTGGCTGGAACTTCCACCTTGGCATTCTCTTTTGTTTCTTTATCCTGAGGCTTGTCGGAATTCAGCGGTTTCATGGTCGGGAAAAGAAGAACATCACGAATGGAAGCAGAGTCGGTCAGCAGCATGACCAACCTGTCTACTCCGAAGCCAAGGCCTCCCGTAGGCGGCATACCGTATTCGAGCGCGGAAATAAAATCTTCATCCAGATCGGCATGCTGTCCTTTGGCACGTTTGGCTTCCGCCTGTGCAACAAATCTCGCACGCTGATCAATCGGATCATTGAGTTCCGAGAACGCATTTCCAAGTTCAGAGCCATTGGCAAAGAACTCAAACCGTTCCGTCATATCTGGCTCATTTTTCTTGCGCTTGGCAAGGGGAGAAATGGCAACAGGATAATCGGTAATGAAAGTCGGCTGAATAAGATTAGCTTCCACAAACTCGTCAAAGCAAGCTTCGAGGCATTCTCCCTTAACCGCATCCGCTTCAACATGAACACCACGGGATTCGCATTCCTTTCGAGCAGCTTCGTCGCTGTCCCATGCATAATAATCAATGCCGGAATACTTCTTTACAGCTTCAGCCATCGTCATGCGAGTCCAGGGAGATGCCATATTGATTTCTTTACCCTGATAGGAGATCTGGAGCGTACCGCATACTTTCTCAGTAACATACACATAAAGCTCTTCTACCAGGCGCATGATTTCTTCGTAATCTGCATATGCCTGATAAAGTTCAATGGAAGTAAACTCCGGATTATGACGTGTATCCATCCCTTCATTACGGAAGATTCGGCCCACCTCGTAGACCTTTTCAAATCCGCCAACAATAAGGCGCTTAAGATACAGCTCTGTCTCGATGCGCAGATACATCGGAATATCCAGTGCATTGTGATGTGTTACAAACGAGCGGGAATTGGCACCGATTTCAATCGTCTGGAGAACAGGAGTATCCACTTCAAGGAATCCACGGGCATCCAGGAATTCGCGCAATGCACGGATGATCTGACTGCGGCGGACAAAAACATCCTTAACCTGCGGATTTACAATAGTATCCACATATCTCTGACGATAGCGCATATCCTGATCCTTGAGGCCGTTCCATTTCTCAGGAAGAACTTTCAGGGATTTGGTCAGAAGGGTAACCTTTTCAGCATGGACAGAAACTTCTCCCGTTTTCGTACGAAAAACGAAACCTTCAATACCAAGAATGTCACCAATATCCATGCTCTTGAAGTCCTGGTAAACTTCAACACCGACATCGTCACGCTTGACATATACCTGAATCTGGCCTTCACCGTCCAGAAGATGCATAAAAGCAGCCTTGCCCATGATACGGCAGCTGATCATTCTGCCAGCAATAGCAACATGCTTATTTTCAAGTGCATCAAAATTCTCAAGAATGGACTTAGAAGATTCGGTACGGTCAAAACGGGTAATGGTATAGGGGTCATGACCTTCCTCACGATATTTGGCAAGTTTCGTTCTGCGAATCTGTTCCTGTTCCGTATATACGGGCTCCGGGATACGAATGTCTGCATCCGTCATGTTCCAGTCTCCCTTCCTAATTAAAATTGATTATTTCTTTTCAGCGGAGATCGACATGATTTTCAGCCTAACAATTCCGCCGGGGGTATGAGCTTCTACAATCTGTCCTTTCTTGGCACCAAACAATGCCTTGCCAATGGGAGACTCATTTGAAATCTTACCCTCCATAGGATTGGATTCAACAGTTCCCACGATCAAATATTCTTCAGGATCTGCATCCGGATCGTCCATATCCGTCACCATCACATTGCTGCCAAAACCAACCTTGTCATCCGAAACTTCGTCCACAATAACTGCGTTATTAATCATTTCACGCAGTTCATTAATACGCTGCTCCAGAGCAGCCTGGTCATTCTTTGCAGCATCGTACTCAGCGTTTTCACTGAGGTCACCCTGAGAAATTGCGAATTTAAGCTGTTCTGCAACGCGCATCTTCTCAGTTGTTTCTTTATATTCCAGTTCCTTCTTCAGATTCTCTAATCCTTCTGCTGTGACGACGACAGACTTTGCTTCAGGCATTGTAAACTCTTCCTTTCGATTGCAGACCTGCATTTTATTTGAATAAATAGTGAAACAACCCCGTCAATCGACGAGGTTGTTTATTTGGGATCCGGCAACGACCTACTCTCCCGGGCCGTCTCCAGCCAAGTACCATC
>CAMVHE010000006.1 GCA_947167215.1 uncultured Clostridia bacterium | reverse complement strand
GTGAAGGTCTTTCTCAGTTCAATTGCCAATTCATCGGGGTTATCATTGTCCTCACGGTTATTGACAAAGCTTACAACACCGGGAGCCTCCGAGGTATTATTGTCAGCAACTGTGATTTTCAGAGGATTTTCATCCGGTGTAACGCCTGTCTGCGGTGTCTGTTCCTGAATCCAGTATTCTCCAACAGGCAGAACAATGACATCGCTGTATGCAGCTGCCCCGTCCGCTCCAATGGTAACGGTAAGCGTTTTTACATTTTCACCGTCCATAACGGCTTGTGTACAGTTCTCATCCGTATAGATGTTGAACGTGTACGCACCTGCAAGGGCACTTTTTTGTGCATCTGTTGTTGGCGTAACGCCGTTATAAGTAACCTCCTTGTATATTTTCAAATACCCTATATTGATGTTATTGGTGAACGTTGCCTGTGCACTGCCCTGTGCCGCAGTTGTATCTCCCGCTGTAACATGGACTGTAACCTTGCTGTTCTTCAGGTCAACCGGGCTGGACTCAGATTCATAAGTGCCATCTTCCTTCACGTCACCGCGCATAACAGATGTAAGCTCCAGGCCATTCTTCCCGGTTTCTGTAATGTTGTAATCGCCGACGGAAAGATTGGGAATCGTTACATACTTGCTGTCAGACGATAGACTTATAAAGTTCTCGTCACCAATTTTGTACTGCTCTGCAACACCATCTATGACCTTGATCGTGATGGTTATATTCACAGTTGCTGCTTCACCAGGTCCGGTTATCTTGAATGTATAATCTCCATCAGCAGCCGTGGTTTCAGTGGGCAAGCCATTAACAGTAACAAGCTTGGTGAGTTTGAGCGCCCCTGTCTGCTCTTCGGTCTCTTCATTGTTTACAATGATGGGTCCTGTACCTGGCAGGCTTGCTTTGTTATCAGATGTGTCAGTATTATTTGTTCCGACATTGTAGCTCTTGAATTCAAATCCTGCCGGCACCGACACCTCCCGGACGCCGTATGTGTATACATACGTCTGTCCGCCAACAGTCTCGGAAGTAAGCAGTTTAGTGTACGTATGTGAAAAGTCGTTATCCTGATTCAACGTAATCAGATAAGATGAAGAAATAAAGGTTGGATCAATGGCTGCCGGTCCGCCGCTGGCCTCGCTCGTTGTAGATACAGAAATAGAATTTACTGTGCCATCACCGAATACAACATATACATCCGGTACATCAGGGATCGTTATCGTTCTTGTTGTTCCTCCCTGAATCCAGCCCCACCAATCTCCAGAAACTTTATAAAATGCATCCTCAGGAGAGAAACTTAGAGTGAATTTTGCATTAGCCCCTCCGTCAATACTGTCAATTCTTATAATAACACCCGCCTGTTTTCTTGGGACAAGTATGGAGGCCAGGTCTACATCGCTATTATACATTGTAAAATGCACCGTTGTTCCGGTCGGAACAGCTCTGTACCTTACCAGTTCAACCGTAGCCGACAGATTTTCCAGTACGTCCGCATCCGTAATTTCATTATCGCCGTCAAACCATTTCTTTTCAACGGACAGCTGCGTATAATCCGGCTCCTGGCGGTTTGTCATCAAGACTTTCACTTTCCCGGACTCCGAAGTGTCATAGCTGTATGCAGTTTCGTAACCGGCAACTTCTACTTCATCGACATAATAAGCATAGTACGTAGCCTTCTCATTTGCGTCAATGGTCACCTCGGGGAGATCATCGAACTGAGCCGTATAAAGCGCCGAGCCATGATAAGTATGCCCCATCTGATACAACCCGTCTTCGCCTGAAACCTTATTCGGATGATCATTATAATTGACCTGAGCGACATTATACAGAACACCGCCGCTGGTCGGCTGTTCGTCAAAGGGGTTTGTGCCGGTTACCTGGTAGAGCTTAAACCGGACAACAGTGCTGCTCGGCCAGCTCTTATCGCCGCCCTCTTTGTCTTTCCAGGCTTTCTCAATGGTGAGATCTGTGGTCCGCTCCTCCGGCTTCTTCCTGTTCTTCATGGAAGAAAGAAGGATTGTATTATTCTGCTCATCCTGTGTTTCCGTCACATCAACGGAGGCAGAATATCCATCCACAGGAACTTCCTTCACATAGTAGGAATAGAAGTACCAGGTGCCGTCTTCATCCTTATGAACGGAAGGCAGTTCTTCAAAGCTGATACCAGCTTGGAACTGATCTCTTGTAATCTTGTAAAGCCCGTCTTCCGCGCCTGATCCGGTGACGAGATACGGATGATTTCCATCAATTGTATACGGGTTTCCGCCTGATGTCGGCGCCGTTGTAAAGGGCGCACGGCTTACCACCCTGTAGAGATAGAACTGAACTTCCTGCAGATCCTCGGGGAGATCCTGGATAGCAATTTCTGTTTTTCCGTCTTCATCCAGCCAGGTCTTGGATACGGAAACATTCACTTCTCTTTCCGTAACCTTATAGTTCTTCAGATGATAGTTCTTCTTGTTTTCTGTCTCGTTCAGGGTATAGCTCGAGACATAATCCTCCGGAACTTCCACTTCTTCCAGTTTGTATGCGTAGCCATTCCCGTCTGTGTCAATACGGGGAAGTTTTTCCCATGAATACTCCCAGCTGCCTTCTATGGGAAGTGTAATCTCCCCATTATAAGTTGTTCCATCTGCGTTGGTTATGGTTTCGACAGCAACATAGTCTTCATTGTTTTTCTTCTGATAAAGCTGAACTTTTGCGGTCAGGTTTTCCGGATTCTCGATTTTATTTCCTTCAATATCAAACCACTCTTTATCGACATCTACCGTGATGGGTTGGTCGGTTTCGGTGTTGTTCATTTTCAGAATATCATCATAGTAGAAATAGATCCACAGACGGTTTCCGTACTGATCACGTTTGGTGCCATAGCAGACTTCATCCGGATCCATCGTGAGCGTGAATTCCCAGTACTCGACAGAGCTGTCTATCTGATATCCGGCCGGAGATTCAATCTCTTTCAGAAAATAATGCACTCCTTTTTCCAGTTCGGCCCCATGCTTTGTCTGGTCAAGCGCAATCAGCACATATCCATCCTCGCCCGTTGTAAAGGTAATATTCTGGCCGACCTTTCCTGCCGTTTCGGTTCCCACACCCCAGGTCATCGGGATACGGTCCTCTTCCATCCAGGTATCGGTCCCATTGGTGACTTCATGGAAGGAGCCCGTTCCCCTGAACAGCTGGAAGGTCGCTCCGGCCAGGCCCTGGCTGGTCATACCATTCTTAAACTTAATGAGGCCGATCTGGAATACATCAGCTCCTGCCTCAGTGGTTGTGCCAAAATCACGGGAGTCTTGCTTTTCATCATGGTAACCGTTCATTTCGGCATAGTTGGAGAAAGACTGCTTTGCCGATCCGATGACAAGGCAGCTGTATTCGATGACGTAATGCGTACGATCCTGCAGATTGTAGAACGTACCAATGTTTCCGTTAAAGTTCCACTGGATGCTGGTATCCTGCACCTTCTCCTCGCCGACATACTTATATACCTTTACCGTTGTGTAGTCGACTGTCAGATTGTCCGTATGGGTATCGGTAAGATCCATCGGCTCGCCGCCATTGAGTTCCAGACATTCTTTGTTGATGTCAATTGCGAAATCATACAGCCGGTCGTTTCCGCTCTCCCCCTGATTCACGCGGAAGGCGCCGGTCTTCTCGACAGTCGGAACTTTGAACTCAATATCCACATGATCATCTGTCCCGTTCCAGGTGGCAGTGTTCCGGACATTGTAGACGCCGCCGTTTTCAATCGCCTTCTGAGTAAAGGAGTCCAGTACATCTTGATTTTTTATTTTGAGCTTATAGTATATCCGGTAATATTCCCAGAAATCGCCATTTTCTTTTCTGGGAAGGTCTTCTGCCGTAATCGTAATCTTACCGTTTTCCGCAACGATATCCGCTTTGTACGGTGAGATTCCGTTGTTCAGCATATGCCGCTGGGACTTACCGTCGATATACTGATGCGTGTCTGTTATGTACCAGTACGCATAATACTCTAACTCAGCTGCATTAAATGTGTCCTCAATCACGATCGGCAGGCTTCTCACGCCGGCCAGATCGACTGCATACCGATAAACGGGCATTCCATCATCTGCCGTTTCGTTGCCGGCAATAAGCATTTTATAAATTTTACTCTTTTGCGGTGCCGCCTTCCCCTCAAAGGTCGTGTTGTTCGCTTTGGCGATATTTTTATGGTAGTAGGCATTGGAATCGCCGCTCCCCTCCCTTTCAATATAGGCAAGCCACTCCGGATCATTTTTTGTCCGGATCTTGATTGTAAGCGTTCTGGCCTGTCCGGTTTCGCCCAGACCTTTTGTTGTTTTTTGGGCATCCTGGTAGAACTCAATGGTCACAACATCCCGCTTCCTGTTATTATTCCTCAGATCCCATATCACATTCCCGTTCTCGTCCACATCGGTAGAGACACAATCCACGGTATACGTTTCCCCGTTGGCCAGCCCTGTCACGGATAAGATGCTGTCATATGTATCCGCAAAGCCGCCATACTGCGGAGCCATGGGGACATAATCGGTAACCGTCAAGCCATCAGGGAATCCTTCCGCGGGAACATTAATCACAATATCCCAGTCAACATACTCCTCTGTTACATCAACCGCGGCCTTACCCCCGACAATTTCGTCTTCACCCGGATCATCGCCGTGAGGGATCGGCACAACGCCGGTGCCCGTGCTGCTGCCGTCACCTTCGTTTGTGGTGTTATTCTTGACAATGCCGTTAGAGCCGCTGTCGAGCTTTGTTTTATCGACCTCCGTCGTATAGGTAATCTCATAAGAGAGAATCTCGTCCGGATCGTCTCCCAGTTGAGGAATCGTATATTCCCACGACTGAACACCGTTTGCGTCTGTAACCACTGCAGCGGTTACAGTCGTATTATACGTCTTCGTTCCGTCCTGGTTCTTTGCGGCAATATGAAGGGTGACGTTGCCATTTTCGTCCACCGTGTATTTCATGGCATCCTTGCTGCTCCAGTCGATGCTATCCCAGACCTTATCGCCAACGATAGAGCCGCGGTAGTTGTCGTTCAGAACGATTTTCCAGCCGAGCGTGGCAGTCTGCTCTTCTTCGTGGTCCTCCATGGATGTACTGGATTTGGATGTGCTGGAATACTTGATCTGGTTCGTATAGGTGTTTGTATCATCGTCATGGTCGTCATCGTTATTTTCAACCGTAACCGTATTCTTCCCGTCATCGGATACTTTAATATTTCCCTTGTGATCCAGGGCAGAAGTATCCACATCTGCGGAATACGTGATCGTCACCGTCTGATTATGGCCGATTGACGGAATGGTCATATTGAAGCCGCCCTGACTCGAATCGTCAACGGTATATTCCGTTCCGCCCGGTGAAACCGTGATGCTGCCCGTATCGATTTTCAGGAGATTGGTGTTGGTGAGTGCGTCATGAACTTGGACATCTTTGCTGTTGCCCGTCGACTTCACCGTGATGGTATAATCCATTTTCCCGGTTGTGGAATTGTAGGAAGCGCTCTTGGAGACCGACACATCTGCCGTGGTGTCCATATCAATGGTCGGCGTAACCTTACCATTAAACGGGATCTCCGTAGTTCCCTCTGCAAACTCAGCTGTGAAGGTCAGGTCAAAATGGGCATTGGAGGACCTGGTCAGGATATCATCGGGGTCCTCACCAAATTTGACGTATAGCTTACCGTTTTCAACCCAGTATTCATTGCCGGTAATCGAACCGGCAAGGCCTGCGGGAATTGCAAAGGTATGGTGTACATTTCCTTCAAGTGTGAGTCCTTGCGGAAGATCCACCACGATGGTATCTCCGCCTGCCGGAAACTGATTCTGTCCCTTTTCGGCAAAGGAAAGCTTCATGGTATATCCTACATCCGGATATACCTTCCAAGGCTCGTCCTTGCCGTAGGTTGTTCCGTCAATCGTAAGATGCGCATCAGTAATAAAATTATTGCCTGCTACTTCCTGGCCATCAAGCACGGTGATAACAATCTGCCTTCCACTGTCCAGTGTGATAGTCAGAGCTTCCTCTGTTTTGAACGGCGCAAGAGAGGTGAGGAGCCATTCTCCTTCGTCAAGCTTCCGATTACTCCCCGGCTCTTTCTCCGCATCATCAAATACACCGTCGAAAATGTACTCTTCAACAGCGGCAACGGTCGTCGGATTATTGATATATGTCAACCGCATCAAAGCAGGATCGGTAAACTCTACATTTTTCACCCTGCTCATAAATGCAGCATCATTATCAGAAATATGGAGTTCCTTTACCATGTCGGATAGAAGAATAGAATTCCCGCCCCGGATAGAATAGGTGTATTCTTCATAGGCAAAGTCCACGGTATAGATCACGCCGAATGCACTGAATCCATCTGTGGTGAAGGTAACGTCGGCACCATTTACCGTGCCATCCAGGATATCCAGTCCTCCGTCCGTCTTTACATGGACGACCTTCGCGGAAAAGCTTTTTCCGGCTGTCTGCAGTTCCTTATCGGGAATGACATCCTGCAGCGTCACTTCTGCTTCGATTTCGTGGATATCTCCCAGGCTGATTTCATACCAGGTGATCCTGTCCGTATTCATCTCCTGCAGAAGACGGTCCACCTTGCCCTGCTGTTCCTCGGTCAGTTCCGGCGAAATGCCCCGCTGCAACGACAGCTCCGTCCCTTCCGGCAGCACGAAGTCGCCGGGCAGCCGGACAGAAGCACCTTCCGCGGCGATCTCCTGCGCCTCGGGTACCGGATAGCGGACATGGATGACATACTCCGTTTCTTCATCAAAGGCATGGACCGCCACATCCTCAAAGTGCTTCTTCGGCATCACCAGGTAATCCCCGATGTAATCGACGAGTTCCACCGCTTCCTCGTCCTCCACCCAGGCATCCATGATGCCGGTCACCGATATTCCTTTCTCCTTCAGGAATGCCGCCAGCATCAGGAAATCCTCGTCTCCGGTAAAGGTGTAGGTCAGCAGGTCTTCTTCCGCTTCGGATGCCGTTGCCTCAGAAGCTGTTGCTTCCGATTCCGTTGCTTCGGACGTTGTTGCCTCGGAGGCTGTTGCTTCCGATTCCGTTGCTTCGGACAGAGTTGCTTCTGCTGCGGTCGCTTCGGATACGGTTGCTTCCGATTCTGTTGCTTCCGATTCTGTTGCTTCGGATACCGTCGCCTCGGACACCGTTGCCTCCGATTCCGTTGCCTCGGAGGTTGTTGCTTCTGCTTCCGTTGCTTCGGATACGGTTGCTTCGGACTCCGTTGCTTCGGATACGGTTGCTTCCGATTCTATCGCCTCGGATGCAGTTGCTTCTGCTTCTGTTGTCTCGGACACCGTTGCTTCCGGTGCGGTTGCCCCGGGTATCATCACTTTTGCTTCGGCCGTCTCAGATGCTGCTGCTTCGGATGCCGTCGCCTCGGCTACCGTTGCTTCCGATTCCGTTGCTTCGGACATCGTCGCTTCTGCACCGGTATTCACTGCTCCCTGGCTGGCTTCCTCCGTCGTTGCGGGCAGGACAGCCGGCGTCTTCGGACTCTCCTGATAGCAGGCATCCGTATGGACATGCTGGCGGCAGGTCAGCACAAAACAATCCTTCGTATGCTGATGGGCCACCTGTTCCGTTTTGCCGCAGATCAGCTTCCCGTCCTCAAAGCAGGCATCCGTATGCTGATGGTAGCCGCAGACCTGCTGCTGCTCCACGCAGCGCACGGTATGCTCATGGACTGCAGGGTCCACGTCTTCCGGATAGCCGCAGACCAGCACATCCCGGATGCATTCCGCAGTGTGCTTATGGGCTTTCACCTCTGGCAGGGAACAGACCGGCATCCCGTCCACGCGGCAATGAGCATTATGATGATGGATATACTCATAGCCCTCTGCCGGCGTGCAGGTCATTGCATAGCATGCCGCTTCGTGCACGTGATCGGGATATCCGCATGTTGCAATCCGTTCCAGCGTGACCGCATCCATCGTGAGGGACGAAATGGTCAGCAGCACTACAAAGCAGGCCATGACAAACACAGCAGCATTCCTGTACTGCCGTTTCCTCCTCCGTGCTGCATAGGCCTGCGAAGCATCCGGGGATGCATTTTCCATGTTCTGCCGGTTATTCTCTGTTTTTTCGGGTGATTTTTCCGCTCCCTGACGGAGCAGATTCCATAATCTGTTTTTCATGATAACCACCTGTATGAAATATTAAAACGGCCCAATGAACGTGTAATAATATAAAAACGGCCGATATATAATATAACACATCTTTTCTATTTCACAAAGAAAAACTCACAAAAAATCCCCGCCTTTTTTCTCTTTTTCCTTCTGTTTCTGCAGATTCCTTTTTTCTTTTCAGAACCTTCCTGCCCGTTTTTTCAATGATTCCGTGATTTTTCTCCCTTTTCTGTCCGAAAAAGCCGAAGAAACTCTTTCACCGCTTTTGTCTGTTTTCTCCTCCCGGCCATCTTTTTTCGGACCTTTCTGCTATACATGAATTGTGTTTTATTGTGTATCTTCCGAAAATGCAGGACGGCTTTTCGCAATGACTGCAGGAAAACCGTCCCGTTTCTTCAGAGATTTATTTCCACGCATCCGGGCGTATCTTTCCTGAAGAAAGCAGTCCGGGATTTGAAGGAGAACGGGGATATCCGACAGCGAGGCCTGCTGCCTTCATGCCCGGTAAGGCAGACGGACCGGCATGGATGGAGGCCGCCTCCTTTTCCTGGCTACCGAAGCTGCCTTCCCCGGCCGCAGCGTATCCGCCGGTTCCTCCGGCCCGCTGAACCGGCGGGAAGATCTGCCCTGCAGACCGCGGGATTCCTTCGGTTTCCCGTACTCCGGAAAACCGCATCCTGCCGCCTCCCGGGCGGAGGGGCCTGTCAGGTATCCTGCCCGTTTGACTTCCATTTTTCGAGCACCGGCCCGAAGAGCTTTTCCGCCGCCTGTTCTCTGGCTTTCCTGGCATCTTCGATGTCGTCATACGTTCCAATGTAATGGATCCGGTTCCGGAAGCCGATATTGGCAACCCATTTCTTGCTTCCCTTGTCCTGATAAACCCCCCGGACCCCGGAAGTATTGTTGACCGGTATGGTTTCCTTCGCGTTCTTGATCATGGCGATCCGCGTGCCCTCAAAGGCATCCGTCACCTCATACTTGCGGTGGCCGCAGCTGGTGGTCCTTCCCGACAGCAGGTAGGACTGCCTCACAATGGTTTCCTTTCCGCAGGAGCACCTTGCTTTCCAGTAAAAGCCCAGCCGGGCATCGTCCACCGGTTCGAGAACGGTCAGCTCGCCGAAGCGTTTTCCCTGAATATCCGCCCTGATCCGGATCTGGCCGCATCCGCAGCTTTTGGTATTCCCCGAAATGAGGCTCCTCCTGGGAACGATCACCGTGTTCCCGCAGTCACACCGGCATTTCCAGCAGGTTTCGCAGCTGCCGGACCTGGCTGCAGCCTTCTTCCCCCCGGCTGCCGTCTTTCCGGAGGAAGCCCTCCTGGCGGGCTTTTCAGCCCGTTCCAGCACGGTCAGCTTTCCGAACTTCTGGCCCGTCATATCAATATAGCGGGTCTTGCCGCATTCGCAGTCCTTTTTGGCATAGGGCCCGAACACCGCTCTTGAAGACAGCAGCACCTCCCCGGAACAGTCCGGCCTGCCGCAGCTGCACCGAAAGCGCCATACCGGATACCCGTTCTTCTTTTCCGCCGTTTTTTCCATGACGGTCAGGGAGCCGAAAGCGTCCCCCGGATGGATCCGGTCATTTCCTTTTCCTTTCGCTTCCGCCTTTGCCTTTCCCCGCGGGAATAACAGCAGGGAAGGAAGGAGCAGGAGCAGACTCCCCGCAGGGAACGGACGGATCCCCTGCCCGCCGGCAGAGGGGTTCGCCGTACGGGGGCTGCTTTCCACGGGAAGGAGAATGCCGTCCTTGCCGGACAGTGCTCCGGCTCCCGTCCTGAAGGTGCTCCCTGCTTTCACCGCCGTCCCGGCCGGAACGGATAGGACTCCCCCGGTACCGAAGGCGGCAGTCCGCACCGGAGGAACAGCAGCGGTGCAGAGAAAACAGAAGGTGAAGATGCCAATGGCCGCGGCCAGACAGATTGCGGGCATAACGCGGCTTCCGCGCTTCCGCTTCCCTGTTTTCCGTCTGCCGGCCTCGTCTGATGATCGGCTCATGGCTCCACCCCCTTTTTCCGAATCCTGTCCACCTGCATTTTCTCCCGTCAGGCTGTGCGTCTTTTTCCAGCGTTCCCGCCCTTGCAGAGCGTTCCTGCATTATCTGAGTTGTTTTAAAACCCGTGCAATATATCACAGTCTGTTTTTCCCGGTCAATTCTCCATCGGGCTCCATGGGGTACCACCGCATCCGGCTTTGGTTTCCATCAAACTGTTAGATGACAGAAACAGTTTGTTTTTTTCCTTCCTTTCTGTACGTACCGTCTTCGGGCAGGGGCTCAGTCTCCGGATGGTACGAATGTGACTTTTGACAAAAAGCACATTCTATTTTTGACGTTTCGCCAAATCTTTTTTCCCTTTCTCCACAGATTCCTTTTCCCGGAGTCCTGAAACCGGTGTGATTTCCCGCTGTTCCTATCAGTTTCCGTTCCGATTACACACAAACCTGTGCCCTTTCTGCCACCCTTCCGGCATCCCGGTTTCTGTTTTCCGCAGGACAGGAAGGTGCCGTGCTTTCTGTCCTGCAGGGCCTCCCATCCCCTCCCTTTCCCCGGAAAAAAGAAAAAGGCCATCCACCGGAGTGAATGGTCTCTGTGCATTTTCGGTTTGGAATTTTCCCTTTCCCTGGATTTTTTCCGGGAAAGCTTCTCTTCCGCAGGCAGGGGGTACCCTGCAGACGGATACAGCCAGAAAACGCTGCGGCTCTCTGTCCTCGTCCTTTCAGGACCGACGGACATTCGCCCGCAGCCCGTACGGGACAGATGTGAAACCGGCTTCCCATGCTTCTACGCAAAAACAAGCTGAAGCCCCTTTGGTCCGCCGCCTGTTATTGTATCTGACGGGTTCTTTCCTGCCTGCAGGATGCCGGAGCCTGCTCCTGCGGGCATTTCCGCCCGCGGCTATTCCCCGAAGAAGCTCCGGATTTCCTGCATCCTCCCGCTCTGCTTTACCCCGAAGGGGCAGCGCCGGTCGCAGTGGCCGCAGGAAATGCAGTCCGATGCCCTTTTCTCCAGTGTAAGGTAATGCTCCCGGGCCAGGGCATCCCCCGCCCGGCTGAGGTCGTAATACTTGTTGATCAGGCCGATGTCCAGCCCTGCCGGGCAGGGCCTGCAGTGGTTGCAGTAGACGCATCTGCCGCTGGCATCCGGCGGTGCGAAGGTGCCGATGATGCTGTAGTCGAGCGCTTCCTCCGGCTGGTCGAAATAGGCCAGCAGCGTCCGGACATCCTCCGCATTCCGCACGCCGCACAGCGCGGTCAGCACCCCCGGCTTATCCAGGCAGTAGCGGATGCACTGGAAGGGGGTCAGGGCCCTGCCGAACGGGGAATGGGCGTCCGAAAGGAGCTGGCCGCCGGAGAAGGGCTTCATCACCGTGATGCCGATACCCTCCTTCTCACAGCGCCGGTATATCTCCGCCCGCTCCTCCACCCCGCCGTAGGCGAATTCGCCCTTTCCGTAATCGTAGGCGGGGTTTACGGAGAACATCAGCATATCCACCGGCACTTCGTCGAGGATGCGGCTGATCACCCGGGGCGTATGGGAGGACAGGCCGATATGCCGCACCACGCCCTCCTCCTTCAGTTTCCGGAGATAATCATAGACCCCGTTTCTGCGGTACGTTTCCCAGTCGCCTTCCTCATCCTGGCAGTGGATGAAGCCGTAATCGATATAATCGGTCCGGAGCTCCCCGAGCTGCCACGCCACGGAGCGCCGGACTTTATCCAGCTCCAGGGACCAGCCGTAGGCGCCCCTGCTGTAATCCGCACCGAAGTGGATCTGGTACCGGACGTTTTTCCGCACATCGGACAGGGCTTCGCCCCAGAGGGGAAACGCCCTGCCATCTCCGGCCGCCAGGTCAAAATAGTTGATGCCGCCTTCATAGGCCGTGCGCAGGGCCTTCACGCCCTCCTCCGGCGCTGCTTCAAACAGATAGGCCGAGCCGATGCCGATCACGCTGACCCGGTCTCCGGTACGCTGATTTACTCTGTACTGCATGCTAATTTCCTCCATTGGATGTTCTTCTCCGGGGCCATGTCCCTCCGCTGCAGGGAAGCGGGACATCCCGCAGGCGCCGCTTCCTCCCCTGCCGCCTCCGGTCCGGCTCCCTTTACCTTACGTAATGGATCCGGCTTGGGTCAAAGCGGTCCTGCTGCTTCCGCGTCTCGGCGGGATATCCGTACGGGAAGATGGCAAACGCCCGGACATTCTCCGGCAGGCTGAGGATTTCCTCCACGGCCTTCATGCGCTCTTCCACGGGCGCAATCCCCAGCCACACCCCGCCGAGCCCCTGGGCATCGGTCTCCAGCCACAGGTTCTCCATGGCGATGGAAAGGTCAATCTGGGCATAGGCCGGGATCGCGCAGTCTTTCCGGTAGACGGAAACGATGGCGGCCGGGGCGTTTTTCGTCATTCCCGCATAGGGGCTGACTTCGGACAGCGCCTCCAGTTTTTTCCTGTCCGTCACCACGTAAAACTCCCACGGCTGCTGGTTCGCAGCGGACGGCGCCTGCATGGCGGCGCGGAGGATAGCGAGGGTTTTCGCATCCTCCACGGGTCTGTCCTGGTATTTCCGGATGCTGACTCGGCTGTAAAGGTTCTCCATTCTTCTTTCCTCCCCGGTTGTCTGATCTGTGCTTTCCGTTTTCCGCTTTTCCCCGGGGCACGGGGAGAGCGTATCCCTTATCGTATTCGGTGCAAATCATTATAGCCGGAAAACCGGGACGGTTCAATGCGTATTCCCGGGAATCCCGGAAACCTGCCGCTCCGTTCTGCCCGCAGGCCCGTCCTTTCCGCTGCAGTCCCCGGTTCCTTCCTCCCACGGCGGGCAGACGGCTCAGATATTCATGAGCAGGTGGGTCAGGTATTCGTGAGCAAACGGCTCAGGTATTCATGAGCAGATGGATCAGATATTCGTAAGCAGGTGGGTCAGATGTTCGTGAGCAGGTGGATCAGATATTCGTGAGCAGACGGGTCAGATACCCTGTCGAAAAAATAAGATGCTGTGCAGGAAGATGGCTGCACGGCATTGGTTTCTTTCCTTCTGTCTGCCCGCCGGGAACTCCGTCTTTCCTCCTACACCGGTCCGGCGGGACATATCCGGAAGGACACGGGAACCGCCCGGAGGGAACCGGAAGCGGGTACCGGCGGCAATTGCGTGCCGGTTTCACGGCCTCCCGGCTGCACAGCTTCCCCGGAGCACTGCGAACCCATCCCTCCGCTGTCTTTCGTTTTTCTCCCCGGCCCTTCAGGCGATTTCCCAGACTACCGTCACCGTATCGGTGACATCGATATCGTCCGGTTCGATATCCATGGCAAAGCTTTCCGCAGCGCTGGGGGCACATAAGGTATCATCCATCCGCAGCTCCCGGTTCATGGGGCTGCACTCGAAGCGGATCTCCCCCCAGGAATAGTCCACGGACTGGATCTCCTTCAGTGAAACTCCAGCGGCACCGGTGAGGACATCCGCTTTCTCCCGGGCGTCCCGGACCGCTTTCCCCAGCAGCTCGTTTTTCGCCGCCTCCGGGTCCTTCACCGTATAGCTGATCTGAAATCTCGGCCGGAGGGCACAGCCGGAGAGCGCATACAGGATTTTCCCCAGGCGGGCATTGTCCGATGCAAATTCCAGCTTCAGCACATGCTCATACCGGTAGCCGGTGAGCCGCTGCTTGTAGGTGCCCATCTGCCGGTAGCTTTCAAACTCCGGGCTGACATCAAAGCGGAGGGTTTTCAGGTCCGTCCTGCTGAATCCAAAAGGCTCCAGCACGCCCTTCAGGGTTTCCGTATCCTCGGAAGACCGCCTCAAAGTTTCCGCATATTCGGGGGTTATCCCCTCCATGGTCATGGTAATCCGGGTCATGTCGGGATGCACCTTGATCTGCCCCCTGCCCGTTATCCGTATGGTTCTCATGCTTTTTTCTCCTTTCTCCGATTTCCCGTTCACGGTTCCCGGGAGGGCTGCTCCTCCGGACTGTCAGTCTGCGGATCTGCCACGGAAGGGATTTCCTCAATCAGGTCAAACCATTCACGGGGGATCACGAAGGGCTCTGAAAAGGCGTTGATCACGATTCCCTTTACGTTCCGTTCATTATTGCGGGCAAGCCCGGCCGCTTCGAGGAAATACTTTTCCACTTTGGAGAAACCATTTCCGTATTCCCCCATTTCGTCCGCGGAGCTGAACACCGGGAAGAAGTAATCCTCCCCGCTCTGCAGGATGTCCGGCACCATGCGGATTGGGTCCCGATTGGTAAGGATTGTTCCTTCCAGCGTATCATATCCGCCGTTTTCTTCGGCTTCTTTCATGCGCTTCTCCAAGGCTTCCTGGTCCGCATCGCTCAGGACGGCCCTGCACGGAATCCAGATCCGGCTATCCCGGAGGATCCGCAGCAGCCGGATAACATTCAGCTGCGTTTTATTCCGGCTGCAGATGCGGACCGCCCGTTTGAGGAAGCTTCCTCCTTCCAGCAGTTCCGGTGTCACCGGATCTTCCGGCACCGTATATTCCGCATCCCCGTCGGCCTTCTTCAGCATTTCGATCAGCTCCCTAGTCAGCAGGAAGGGCTTATCCCACGGGTTGATGATCAGGCCGGCGCATTCGCTGTCCAGGCAGGCATTCAGCATGGAGTCGATAAAATGGGAAATAATCCGGCCCGACTCCCCTTTCTGCAGTTCTGCAGGGGTGGTGAACACCGCCAGCCACTCTCTGCCGTCCTTCGTCTGCAGCGTATGGAAGGAAAAAGTCTTTCCATCTTCTGACAGGGCGGCGGGAACCATGAAGTGCCCATCCTCATGCATCCGGGTGCGGATTGCCTCCAGCACGGCACACAGGTTTTCCTTTCCGGGGTCCCCGTGGTACACGCGGATGGCTTCCTCTATCTTTTCATTGCCCTCCAGAAAAGGGTCCTGAAACCCTGCCTGCTTTGCCTTCTGTTCCTCAAACCGGTCCAGCACTTCCAGCATATCCTCCGGGAGGCGCTTTCTGCCCTCTGCCGCGATCTCCTCCGGCACGCCGTACATGGCTTCCGCCATTCCGCCCGCGATGCAGGTCAGCGTGTCGCAGTCGCCGCCCAGGGAAACCGCGGTCCGGATCACGTCCTCAAAGTCTTCTCCTTCCAGGAAGGCCGTAACCGCCTCCGGAACCGTCTTCTGACAGGTTTCGATATGCCTGTACTTCGGCCGGATCTCGTCGCAGGTGCGGGACAGGTCATATCCGAATTCACGGATGATGTATTCCCGGATCTCCTCCTTGCTGCTGCCGGTGCGGGCCATATAGATCGCGCTGGCAGTGGCTTCGGCTCCCTTGATGCCTTCCGGGTGGTTGTGGGTTACTTCCGCCGTCAGCCGTGCCATGTGCCGGGTTTCCTCCAGCGTGGCAAACAGCCAGCCTGCAGAGGCCACCCGCATGGCACTGCCATTTCCAAAGCTGCCGTAGGGCTTCGGATTGCGGCTGTGCAGCCACTCGTGGAACAGTCCGCCGTATCCTGCATACGGATACCGCGCTCCCCACTTCTGCATGGAATATACCAGTTCCGCCCGGATCTCGTCGTCCGTCTTCCCCATAGAGTCCATGAGGGCTTCGGCTACCGCGATGGTCATCACGGTATCATCCGTAAACTCCGAGTCTTCTATGAACAGCGGGAACTGCTTCACCTTCCGGCCTCTGTCAAATTCATAAGGGCTTCCAATCATGTCGCCCAGGATTGCTCCAAGCATTGTCATATCCTCCTCTTCTGTGATGGTCATAGTATAGACGAAGGCATAAAAAAAATGGTCGCCCATGGAGCGACAAATATTTGGTGTTCTCTTGGATTTCCTTTTTCTTTAAGCACATCTATCAAAGCCAACCACTGAAAAATCACGATAGTTACATTATTTGCCCCCTTGGCGTTCTCACTTCATAAGTGTTTCTCTCGCGGAATACATAACGTCTTTTATTTAATAAAATCTAATGGTAAAATGATCTCAATTTCTTGACAACATATGCTCAGATGTATTTACAATATCATATTGCACCTATTGAAAAGCTTTAATTTATCGAGGTATCTATAATGATTATTCCTTTTGATCAGCTGTCTAAATCAGACCTTTACATTGATGCCATTTACGAGGGTGGCCCATCGCCTAACTTGGGAGCAGAGGTACTTAGTAAGCTCTTTCCAGGCTGTGGCAATGCCGGCGGCTTCAGAAAAGTTATGAGAAAAGACAATAGCGAACTTCCCGCTTATGTCATTCTATACACGTCAATGTCCGAATTAGAATGGCCAGACTACTTGGATGCTGAAACTGGCGTATTCAGATATTATGGCGATAACCGAACTCCTGGAAAGGATATTTTAAACACTCCGAAAAAAGGCAATGTTTTACTTGAAAAAGTCTTTGGTATGCTGAATAACGGGCTTAACTCCCTCAAAGACATTCCTCCTTTTTTCGTGTTCAAGAGAAGCGGTTCAGGCAGAGATGTTCAGTTTTTAGGTGTTGCTGCTCCCGGGAATCCACATATATCACCAGATAAGGACCTTGTAGCCTTTTGGCGATGTCTTGATGGAAAACGGTTTCAAAATTATGAAGCCTACTTTACCATTCTCAATACACCGGCAGCTATAAGCAGATCGTGGTTGAATGCTCTAGTCGAGCATCATGACACCAGTCTGGAATATGCGCCGGATTCATGGAAGCAATTCATTTCTACCGGTCGAAACGGTATTGAAGCATTGACAGCTAAGAAAATGCTAAAAATCCCTACTTCGTACGATCAGCTTCAGACCGATGAGGAAGGGAAAACCTGTCTCTCAATTATTCGCGAGCGCTATCATAAGAATCCTTATGGATTCGAAGCATGTGCAAAGGATATTGTCGAAAAAATGGACCCACATTTCCAGGATTTTTCTCTTACACGCCCCTGGCGTGACGGAGGAAGAGATGCTCTTGGATATTATGTTCTCAATGGTGATAGTCATCAGAATCTCCCTATGAAAATTGATTGTGCCCTCGAGGCAAAGTGCTATGCGGTGAATAATGGTGTAGGCGTAAGAGAAATGTCTCGCTTAATATCTCGTATCCGTTATCGTCAATTTGGCATTATGCTTACCACTAGTTATGTTGATAAACAAGCTTATGAAGAAGTGGTCACCGACGGGCATCCTATCTTGATTGTCACAGCAGCGGATATAGCCACAACTTTACGGCATAATGCTATTACCAGTGCAAACATTGATAATTGGCTAGATACTGTCGATAGATCTGATACTCGTTTTCCTTTCTCCCGATGATATCATCTATGACACTGGTTTCCTCATTTGGAAATAAAGCGCATATTGAAATCTCACATCTATATAAACCCTTTCTACCCGCTTCTCCGATTCCTGTAATCAATCACAGAATAATCTTCTACTACATATCACAAGCATTGCCAACAATGTTCATTTCATGCTTCAATATTTATATATGAAGGATATTTTCGTGTTAGACTTGTAATAATTATTCATGTAGTTAGAACATCTTTTCCTGTTTATAGATTAGTCTGCATTTGGTACACGGTCACTACCAGCATTTTATCTACATAGTGTCTGCTTAACAAACCCTATATTTAAAATTCTGATGCCCCGGTAGGCAGGATTCTGCTTCCCTTTGCTAGGCTTCTCATTTTCTTTCTCGGTCTCTTCTACTGCTAGTTTGACTATCTCGAAGATTCACAGCTGATGCTTTTCCTCCATGAAATGGAAATCTGATAGCATTTTTAATCCATTCGTACTCCTTGTCCGATCCCATGCCGCAGGTCTGATTGAAGTGGAAGAAACTGAGCTGCTGGTAGAAATCTGCGGATTTGTACACGATTCTCACCTGCCTCTAAGTGCAAGTCACAAAGTCAATAAATACATCATTTCGGTTCCCAAAACCTTGCACTTAGTATTGCAGAAAATCATGTGAAAACCTTTATTTACAACACTTCCCGGTTTGTTAAGCAGACACTACATAACAAACACCAATGCATTCAGCAACAGACATCATATTGTAAGGTAGCAACATTAACTGCTTGATTCATGGTGTTGCAAGAATTCTCTGAGATATCAAGAGTAAGTTTTATGCTTATCATTTTTAACATCTCAGTATCCTGATGCAATGTAGTCTGGACCAATTGAGAGGCTTTTAACATCTCCACTCTGCATTTATCTGGTGCCGCAGATTATTCTGAGTAAGCACACGATATGCTTCCAACCCACAAACTGATGCCGCTTCATTACCCTATCACTTGCTGAACCCGTTTCAGATACTTTGCCGGGATTGGTTGTTCAAGCTCCCAGACTATATTCATGGGTTTACTGCCAGTATGGCTGACATACTTAGCTTGGCCTAGGAACGTATATGGTGAGGTTCCTAGGGCATCTTGCTTGAATTCACGGACAAACAGAAGAATTCTGCTACCTTGCAAGGCGTGATGGATATATCGCTGACCAGTGGGTGAATCAGCAGCCGTGGTAGATTGGCTCTGCCAATGAAAAAGAGATGGGCTAATAGCATAGTCCTCGTACATAGTGGTGGGTGAATAATCCTTGTCGCTCTTGTTAAGCGTAATCAGGAAAACATCAATTTTCTTTTCAGGCAGAAACAATACGCCCTGACGCATGGCACTGAAATTCTTATAATCAAGCGCAGCTAGCAATTGGCGCTGAGTATACGTACAGTGCACGTCCAACGGGCAGTCAAAACCCAAGTCAGTGGTGGAATCAATAAAGTCAATGTGATTGTACTGATATTGCAGCAGTTCCTGAAGTTCTGCTAACATCACCGGGCTATCGGATAGGCTGTATAGCTGGTCAAGCACCTCATCACTGTTCCAATCCTGGGCATAACTGTCCCACACCGTCATATAGAACATTTGTAGCATCCGTTGCTCAAGAGGGGATAATTTGCCAAAGTCAACATTATCCAGCCGGGACAGAATGTTCAGCAAAAATTGAATCCATCGGCGAGAATCAACTGCAGCAAACCGATATAACACTTTGCTGAGCGTATCCTCAATTTCTTCTGTAAAGTTTTCTCTAACGCCCGCCTCTACGCACAGTCGAGCGAAAGAAATTTTTTTGCGGTAAATGTCGCCCGGTGTCAGGTGATACCAAGAGAGGAATTGGTCGAAAGTCAGTTCCAGTCCACTGTCCTCCTCAAAGGAACGAATTCGGCTGACCAGTTCGTCGTGTCCCCTGAAGCTGTGGCTGATATTATCCAAAACCACTTTAGCAGCCTTTTTTTCCAACTGAATATAACAACCTTTCGGCGCTCCAGTAAAACCACGTTCGATTTCTTCCTTAACGTTGTGGTGGCTATCACTCAGCATGGCAGCAAATTTCTCTTCAAAATTGTACCTCCGGTTAGCAGCACCAATGAAGTCTAATACCGTTAGACAATCCTTGCCTTCGCTGAGACGCAAACCGCGGCCTAGTTGCTGCAAGAAAATGGTCAGCGATTCAGTTGGCCGTAGGAATAAAACAGTATTGACCTCTGGAATATCCACTCCTTCATTATAAAGGTCCACTACAAAGATCACTCTCACATCGCCGCTGATCAACTTATTTCGGGCGGTGCGACGTTCCTCATCGCTGGAATGGCTGTCCAATGCCATTGCAGGAATTCCGGCTGCATTAAAATGCTCCGCCATGAAATGAGCATGTTCCACGGATACACAGAACCCCAAGGCCTTTACTTCTTCCATATCAGCAGCATAGTAAATCAAGCTCTGAATTACATAATCAGCACGTTGCTTCGCTACTGCACCGGACAAAGTATAAACATTGCTGAGCTCTGTTCGGTCATAGCTTCCCCGAGCCCATTTCAACTTGTTCAGGTCAATGGTATCGGATACACCAAAATATTGGAAGGGACACAGTAACTTTCTGTCGATAGCTTCCGGCAGGCGGATTTCCGCCGCAATACGATTATCAAAGAAACCCTGAATGGATTTCCCATCCATTCGTTCTGGCGTTGCAGTCAGCCCAAGCAGAACCTTTGGGCTGAATGTCTTCAGTGCTTCTGCATAGGATTCAGCAGCAGCATGATGTGTTTCGTCAATAACGATATAATCATAATAGTCCGCAGGTAACCGTTTCCACAGTGCCTGGGAATTCAGCGTTTGCACCGAAATAAAGAGATGATCCAACTTTTCCGCTTGATAATTTCCTACCCATAATTCACCAAAGTTCATATTCTTTAGTACGCCCTGATAGGTTGCCAATCCTTGCTTCAAGATTTCTTCCCGGTGAGAAATGAACAGCAGCCGATTTCGCTCCCGCGGATGGTTCTTGCACCAGGCGCGATAGTCTAGCGCTGCAATAACGGTCTTACCCGTGCCGGTGGCGGCTACCACCAGATTTCTATAATATCCTCTTACTTCCCGTTCCGCCCGTAATTCGTCCAAGATAGCCTGCTGATAGGGATATGGGTGGATATCAAACAAGAACGCCTGTCTTTCACCTTTCCATTTTTCTCCTTTTAAAGCTTCCGCTAACCTAGAATGCGCTTCTGTAGTATAAATTTCAAATTCATCCGAATTCCAATAGCTGTCAAAAGTGGCATTGATTTTTCGCAAAGTATCCGGCTGATCCATAGCAGTTAGCTTCAGATTCCATTCCAGACCATTACTCATAGCAGCATTCGACAAGTTAGAAGAGCCCACATAGGCAGTAGTAAAACCCGTGTCTCGATAAAATACATAGGTCTTGGCATGAAGCCTGGTACGAGCAGTGTCATAGCTGACCTTGATTTTTGCATTAGGTAATGCCGCCAGTTCGTCGACGGCCTTCACTTCTGTCGCACCCATATATGATGTAGTGATGATCCGCAGTAAACCACCTCGGGCAGTAAAATCTTTGAGCGCATCGATAATCAGCCTCAGACCACTCCATTTCACAAAAGAAACCAGCATGTCAATCCGATCTGCACTTGCAATTTCTTTTTGTAACTCGGTGAACATTTTCGGTTCATGAGCGGCTCCGGTGAATAAACTACTCACCGCCATCGGAGTTTCCGGTCGGGGCATCTTTGCTGCGGTCATACCGGGGGCGCGATTGGGATCATCTTCTTGTAAAATTTGCACCAGCTTCTCCGCTCGACAATCTAGAGTCTTCTCTCTTATATCCTCCCACTGCTGAGTCAGTACATCCAGTACCTTATTCACCAGTGTGATGTACTGGGGCAATAGTTCATCTTTTTTGGAGGGCATCGCTTCTAACGTTGCTCGCACCGCTTCTGCTACATACTCAGCCAACGCCTGCGGTGCTTCTTCCTTATCCAGTTTCTCCACATACTTACAGGCATCCGAAATAGACTCCAGTTCATGAGATAAGGAGCGGCTGATGATTTGTTCATATAGACCTGGTTTGAGCATAAAGCATTCTCCTGTTAATTAATAATGTTCCATTCACCGATAGACACACCTCGCATTACGGATCTGCCGCCTGCTGTGCGAAAGACTGTAGTAGGGCATTCTTTGGTAGCTTAGTCTCCTTTAATCTGGAAACTCAGTGAGAATTGCGTTTCAAAAATAGAATCGTATTTTTATGCTTGTCAATAAGAGACATCCATTTCCTTCTATCCCTGAATACAGCAATGGTGATACCTTGTGACACAACCCTATCCAGGAAAAGTTCATCTCTATTTGTAAGCAACTGCCGAGTGTTGAGTAAAGACAAATATATCATTCAGGTATCATCCTGAATTACTATCTAAATCCTTTCAATACGTACACGAAAAAATCTTACACCATTCTCCATTGTAATCTAAATGGTTGAATAATACAACATGTATGTTCTTCCAAAGTGCCAGAAAAGGCATAAATTCTGCAGTATAAACAACTGCTTCATAACAGGAATTTCTTGTTTTCGTGTCTCTGTGTAATAAACGATATAGACCATATAAATCGGATTATAGCATAAATGAAATTCCAAATTGCTGTAGAGATACCCATTATCTGGTAAAGTAGACTGAAGCGATTCTAAAAAGTCAAAGAGCCGAGGAATGGATAGATGTAGCGTGAAAAAAATGTTTTGAGATGTTAGTCAAGTCATCCCTGATTTTGTGTAAAGCTATAAAAAGAGGAACTGCTGAAAAATACAGCGGCTCCTCTTTATTTCGAACTTGTTATTATCCAAACTCAAAATCTTTCCTGTATTGCATGAATCCTGCTTGTTGATGCATTCTCATGTTCCTGTACACAAATAATACCAGCTATTCATTAGGAAAACGTCCTCCATTTTATACTGCAATTCGTCCAACGTCATTAATACCTCCCAACCCGTTTCTGTCCCGGGCGCTGTACAACCATAGCCACATCGAAAGATCGCTTTACCAGCTCAAACCGCAGTTTTTCATAGTTGGGATCATCCCACAGGTTATTCGTTTCTTCAGGGTCATTTTCCATATCATACAATTCCCCGGCATCTATACCATGATAGGTAATCAGCTTATATCGTTCCGTCCTGAACATCGTGGCATAGGAAGGAACCGGTCCCAGATCGCTGTTCATATTCGAAGCATAGTATTCACACCGGGCATATTCCCGTCTGTAGGCCTCCCTTCCACAGTCGCACAAATGAGGCAGAAGACTGTGTCCGTGCGTATCCGGAAAATCGATTCCGCATATTTCTGCAATTGTCGGAGCCAGATCGGTGAGTTCAACCAGTCCGGACACCTGCTTGCCTGTATAAAAACGGGAAGGACAGGAAATGATCAAAGGTACATGAACCGCCCCCTCGTAAAATCTGCATCCCTTCAGTTTCAGGCCATGGTCTCCCAGCATTTCTCCGTGATCCGATGTAAATATTATGATGGTATCTTCTCTGAGTCCGAGACGGTCCACAGCGTCCACAATCCATCCATAATGCCTGTCCACTATTTCGCAGCATCCGTAATAAGATGCCTTGTTTCGCCGCATTTCCTCACCCGGAGCACTTACCCATCTCGTCTGATGATGCATTGCCGGAAGCTTCCTGAAAAGTTCTTCATCGGAGGGGTTGTATATCGGTTCGGGAACGCCTTTCTGCAGGTACTTGTTCACCAGTTCAAGCGGCGCATCATAGGGAGGATGGGGATCAAAACAATTGACGCTTAAAAACCATGGTCTGTCCTTGTTTTTTTCCATGAACTCCACTGCTTTTTCTGCGCACCATGCTGTCTGCCGCAGATCTACGGGTGCATCTTCCCTGTACCAGTAGTAATCTCCGCCTTCATTGGTAAAGATCGTATGAAAATCAATTCCTTTTTCCTTCAGCCAATTAGCATATTCGCTGTATCCGTCTTCAAGCTGATGGCCCGAACCGAGGCTGTAGATAAATTCATCGTAGCCATCATCCCCCCGCTTCTCATACCCGTACCAGGCAGCCGAAATATGCAGTTTTCCAATGTTTCCGCAGTGGTATCCGCTGTCCTTCAATGCCTTGGGTATCAGGGTGCAGTGTTCAGGGTTATTCTCTGCTCCAAGAATATTTGCATTAATCGAAGAAGGATATTTGCCGCTGAGAAAGCTGGCCCGGCTGGGTGTGCATACCGGGTTCTGACAATATACCGTTTCAAAGGCAACTCCATTTTCACACAGCCGGTCAAAATTCGGTGTATCAATCACCGGATTGCCTAATGCATGGATCGTATCAAAACGCTGCTGATCCGAACAAAGCCAGAGAATATTAGGCCGCTTTTTCATGAGTTTTTCCTCCATTCACATGCATATGCCGGCCGGCATCCTGTTGCTGCACAGATGCTCCTCAGTCAAAGAGTTTTACGCCGCTTTCCGTCAACGCTTTCTGCACTGCCTCTGCAGGCAGCGCTCTCGGCGTTACGCCTCTCTGCGCGGCAAGTGCAGCTGCCACACCCGCCGCCTGACCTGTTGCAAGGCATATTCCCATTACCCTGTAACTGGCATGGGCACGATGCGTGCCGGAGATGCAGCGCCCGCAGGTCAGCATTCCTTCAACGCCTTTCGGAAGAAGGCAGCGGTAAGGTATATCATATGGTTTTGCCGGATGAGAATGCCCTTCCGCCTGTCCGCTTCCCTTGGGATTGTGGATGTCAATCAGAAACCACGCTTTGTGCACTATTGCATCCTTCTGTACGTTCCCGTTTTCCACATCCGCATCCTGCAGAATATAATCTCCCATAATTCTGCGGGATTCTCTCACTCCAAGCGTACTGCCTGAACCCTTCAGCCTGGATTCTTCATAGCCGGGAACATATTTCCGAAGGAATCGCACAATGCTTTCCACCTGTCTGCGCAATTCCAGTTCTGCATCCAATGCTCCTTCCGGGCTCAATGTATTGCATCCATTGACCTGCGTGGCATTAATGCTCCGCTCTCCCGGCCATCCGGTACGGTGCAGTCTTACTACCGCAACATTCTCCGGCAGTTCTCCACGCGCATTTGCCTGTGCGCAGAATTCCACATATGGCGTTCCGTCCGGCAGACGTACCGGGTCCGTTCCTCCCCAGCAGGTTATCGCCTTTTCCTCGTCAACCGGTCCCACCACAAACTCCAGGGTTGCCGGCTGACAAAGGCCATCTGCATCCCGTCCAATCTGGAAAGACGCTCCTGCACGTGCTGCCACAAACCCGTCGCCTGTAGCATCCACTGTCACATCTGCATAAAGCGTTTTCAGCCCTTCCTGTGTTCCGATCCGTATGCCTGTCACACTTCTGTCATTTTTCTGTACTTCAACAATGGGTGTCTGGAGAAAGATATCTACTCCTGCCTCTTCCACAAAGCGCAGCAGACGGTATTTTGCTTCTTCCGCATCAACACTCATTTCCCATCCGTTTCTTGTCTTCATCCCGGTAGCGCCAAGAAGCTGTATTATCTCGTCATACATCGTTCCCTGTGAAACTGAGCCCAGAATGGGGTTGACATACCCGGAAGTCATCATGCCCCCGACAATACCATACCGCTCTACGAGTGCTGTCTTTGCTCCCATACGGGCAGCCGCCACTGCTGCCGCGATACCGGAAGGACCGCCGCCGCACACCACTACATTATAATGATCGCTGTAGACTCTCATCCTTACTCCTCCTTGCCCATGTGCCTGCTTTTTCTGTTTATGGGCCGGATTGCTCCGTTTGCTTTTTTGCGGGCAAAAACAGAAACCCCTGTTTTCTGCGTTTCCCGGCACATGTACACCGGCATCCTGCTGCCAGTTCTGTTTTCTCTGATTTCTGTTATTCCGTGCACCGCGTGCGCTGAATCATCCCCGGATGTCCGATACCGTCCTACCAGGGTTTGGCGTCCGTTTCCTTCTTCATCCAGGTATATACAATGCCCGTATCAATTGTGTATCCCGGCGGCAGCATACCTTTTTCATCCTTTTCACGGTTTACACTGTCCTGCTTGACAAGGCGATAATGATAGTCTTTCAGATATTCCTGAAGGTCAATCTTTCTGTCATCCTTGTCTATCGCCTGATCCGAAGCAATATATGCATCCAGCAGTTTTTTCATTTGCCGGCATCGCGGATTGTCTTCCGAATAACGGTTCTCTGCTTCCGGGAAAGCATCAAAATACTGATACATATCCTCCACAGCCGAATAGATCAGCTTGTCCTTCCGGGATGCTATCATATAGAGGCCGGTTGTTCCGTTGGCATACTGAGAATAGACAAATTCCCTGTCTGACAGATTGCCAAACAGATCCACTCCGTCCCTCTCCGGTTCCCCGGGGATGCCCATATAATCAAGAATCGTCGGATAAAGATCCACATTGGAACAGACCTCATCCATGATTCCGGCCGTCTCCCCCGGCTTTCGGATCATCAGCGGGACCCGCGCCACGCAGTCCAGCATTGTGCGTTTTCCAAGGCAATGGTAATCTCCCAGCAGTTCCCCGTGATCCGATGTAAATATGATCAAGGTATCATCATAAAGCCCTTTTTCCTTCAGTTCCGCAATGATTCTGCCTATCTGGTAATCCACAAAGGTGATGCAGTCATAATAGTAATTCTTCATTACCGTCAGCAGATGCAGATCCACTCCGGAAGACAGCCCCTTATAGGTGTTCTGCTGATAATTATGATAGGTTATCACATTCTCCGGATGCTCCGGGACAAAAGGCTCGTACAATTCTTCCCGGTGGATTTTATTCCAGGGAACCGGCGGGGCAAACGGCGGATGGGGATGGATAAAGGATACAAAGAGAAACTGATTTCTTTCCGGGTCCAGTTCCTTCACTGCCTCTACTGCCCTGTCGCCGATCCATTGCGTCGGATGCAGTTGCTGCGGCAGCTGGGAAATCTGCGGAATGTAATACATTTCACTCCGCTGTCCATTGTAATCGATAACATAGCGATAATCGGTATTCATCAGGAACTTCGTGTAATCATCATTTTCCGGATTCGGAAGTTCTTCCTGGGTAATTCTTCGCTGAAGCCCGTGGAGTTCGTATCTGCCCTGAATGAAATGCATTTTCCCGATTGCCAGCGTATCCACACCCGCATCACTCATGATTCCATACATACCGTCCCCGGTGTAGCAGAGGTTCGGGCTGTTGTTGGCACTGCCATGTTTTGCAGGATACAGTCCGCTGTACAATGACAGTCTCGCCGGCGCACAGACAGGGCTGCTGGTATAACAGTGGGTAAAGACACGGCTGTCTTCTGCAAGTGCATCCAGATTCGGTGTTATCGCTTTCTCACACCCCAGTGCATGAATCGTATCAAACCTCTGCTGGTCCGTCATAATCATCAGTACATGTTTTCCTTTACTCATGACTTTCCCCCCTGTTTTCTTTGGCCAGAGCACGAAGCGTTGCCATCATCGAATTTTCACCGCTTCCAAACAGATCATGAAGTCTGCTGTATTGCTCATAAAGCACATCATATAATCTGTGGTTTTCCGGATCGGGATAATAGGTCCGGACCGGATGGTCTGCCAGCTTCTCAACAGCGTTCTCCACCGTCTGAAAGGCACCCGCCGCTGCAGCTGCATATACCGCAGCCCCAAGCGCTGCTGTCTGTTCCGCTTCCATCACACCTATCTCGCGTCCGAGAATGTCTGCATACATCTGCATCAGCACCTGGTTTTTCCGTGCAATGCCTCCTGTAACGCTTATCGCGCCCACATGGACACCTTGCTTCTCCAGGTTTTCGATAATCTTCCGCGCTCCGAATCCCGTTGCTTCCATCAGGCTGCGGTAAATATGTTCGGGACGGGTCCTCAGCGTCAGTCCCAGGATCATTCCGGATAAATCAGCATCATTCAGGATGCTTTTATTTCCATTCAGCCAGTCCAATGCCAGCAGACCGCATTCGCCCGGTTTCATTTTCCCGGCGAGGCCCGACAAGTATTCATGCGGGTTTACGCCCTGTTCAAGTGCCTTTTGCCGACAGGAAGCCGTAAACACATTGTTCACCGCCCATTCAAAGGCATCCCCCACACTGGCCTGGCCGCACGCATAACTGGTATACCCCGGCAGGATGCTGTCTTCGGTTGCGCCGCAGATTCCCGGTATCGGCCTGCCCTGGTGCTGAAGCAGCATATATGCAGTGGATGTTCCCACCATCATCATCAGTCTGCCTTCTTCAGATATACCGCTGCCGGGAAGCCCCGCATATCCATCCATCTGTGCCGCCGTTACTGCGGTGCCGGAATTCAGGCCCAGTTTTACTGCCATTTCTTCGCATAGGGTTCCTGCCTTTTCCCCGGGCCAGAAATCGCTTTCTTCCTTTCCCCCTCTTCCCATCAGTTTCTCCCCGGGAACATCCGGCACACCAATGGACTCAAAGAATGCGGAAGAAAGGTATCCCGTATCCCTTGTCCACCCTGCTTTGCATTCCAGCATAGTTCCGCTTCTTGTTTCATGACCGACAAGCAGGCTGACCAGATAATCCCCAAGTTCCAGAAAAGTATCTGCCGCTTTGTATACCTCCGGTTCTTCCACTGCAATCTGGACAACCTTGGGCAGGAAAAATTCGGCACCTATCGCACCGCCATATCTTGAAAGCAATGAACTTCCTCTCTCGGAAAGCGCCTTTGTCATGGCAACGGCATACGGTGCGGATGCATGATGTTTCCACATCATTGGCCATGCATACCGGTTGCTTTTCCACCGGGGCTGATAACAGAGCGGCCGCAGTTCCGAATCTACCGGAATAACCGTACTTGCCGTTGTATCAATTCCAATTGCAAGTACCGCAGAAGGTTCGGCACGGCTCTTTTCCATAAGTGCTCTCACTGTAGTAAAAAGCGCTTCTTCAAAGTCAGAAGGATCCTGAAGGACCCATCCCTCCGGGAGTGCGGTCCCATCCGGAGCATGACGGGAAATGGCTCCATGAGGAAAAGCATATTCCGCTTCCGCTGCAGTACATCCATCCTGCAGACAGACCAGAATTCCCCTGCAGGAAAGAGAGCCATAGTCCAGTCCAATGACGTATGATTTTTCCATTGCCTTAACCTTTCACGCCGGATGTCGCAAGTCCTTCAACGAAATACTTCTGGCAGAAGAAAAACAGAATCACTACCGGAACAACCACACTGGTAGCAGTCGCCATCGTCAGTTCATAGCGCTGGTCACCGTCAAACAGCCAGAATCTCACGCTCTGGGCGACTGTATAGAGCTTTTTGTTGGGAAGAAAAATCAGGGCGGAAAGATAATCATTCCAGGTCGTGATAAAGGAAAGAATCACCGTTGAAATCATTGCAGGCTTTGTCAGCGGCATCATTACCTGCAGAAAAGTCCGGAAATGCCCTGCTCCATCCACTCTTGCAGCCTCCATCAGCTCATTGGGCAGGCTCATGTAGAACTGTCTCAGCAGAAAAATGGAAGTAATACCGAACCATCCCGGGAGAATCAGCGCCCATACGGTATTATAGAGTCCGATCTCGTAAAAGAACATATACCTCGGGATGATCGTCGCCTGGACGGGGATCATCATGGAAAGCATGAAAAGCGTAAATATCACGTTGCGCCCGTTGAACCGGATCTTTGCAAATGCATATGCCGCCAGGGAAGAAATAATCAGCTGGCCGCTCGTTCCCAGAATGACGATGGTCAGAGAGGTTCTGTAAACACGGAACAGGTTCACCTGTGAATTCGTCCATACTTCCCGGTAATTGCCCCATTTCGGTACAGCCGGAAGCCAGTTTTCTCCGAAGACTTCCCGTGTGGTCTTAAGCGATGCCAGGATCATCCAGACCAGAGGCATGGCAAACAGTAATGCCAGGAGGGAAACCAGTACCGTACATAGGATCCTGGCCGTCAGTTTTTTCTTCTTCACTTTCCTCGCCTCCCATCAATAATGAACCCACTTTTTCTGCCCGATCCAGTTAATTGCCGTCATTACTGCAATGATCCCCAGCAGTACCAGTGCCTCAGCGCTGGCATATCCGAAGTTGTAATCGCTGAATGCGTTGCTGTAGATCTCCAGAACCAACGATGTATTGCCATACGCGGTCACATTGCCGAAGGACATGATGTCAATCGCATTAAATATCTTAAACACATGGATAAACTGAACAACCACCAGGTAGAATGTTGTGGGGCTGATCATCGGAAAAGTGATTCTCCAGAACTTCTTCCAGGGGGTTACTCCGTCTATCTCTGCCGCTTCATACAGGTCCCTCGGCACATTCTGCAGCGCGGCCATATAGATGATAAGTTCAAAGCCAATCTGTACCCAGATAACAAAAATAATGATAGGGACCTTTGAAAACTTGAGGTCTGTAAACCAATGAATGGACTCCTGCAGTCCGAATACCTGCATCAGGATGGCATTGATAATGCCATTATCCCGGAACAGAAACTTGAAAACGGCAGCCAGCGCCACGGAGCTTGAAATATAGGGAATAAAAAAGCAAAAACGCAGTGCCGTTTTTCCGAAAACCTTGTCATTCAGCAGATAGGCCAGCAGTAAGGCCATCAGGATCGAAATGGGGACAATGGAAAAAGAATAAATGAAAACATTCTGTACTGCATACTTGAAACGGCGGTCAAATGCCATATCGGCAAAGTTCTTCAGACCGACAAACTTGATATTGCCCCAGCCGGACAGAAAGTTCCATTTTGTCAAAGACAGGTAGATTGTAAAAAAGAAAGGAATCGCTACCAACGCCAGAAAAATAATAAGCGCCGGAGCAATGAAAGCATATCCAGCCAGGTTTTCTTTTCGTTTATTCATAGTCTCACACCCTCCGTGCGCATCCTCGTAAACACAGGCATCTGCCGCTGTGCAGCTTTTGAAAATCCCGGGAAGAAGGGATGTCTTCTTCCCGGGAAGTGGCATTCTGCTTATTCAGCGTCTGCAATGGCACGATTGCCAAGACGGGCAGCTTCATCGAGTGCCTCATCCACTGTCATATCTCCCGTAAATGCATACATCACATATTCATCCCAGATAGAACTGAGTTTCGAGTATGCTGTTGCATTGTCCGTATAAGCAGACGGATTATTGGGATTGCCTACCCATTTTTTAAAGGATTCCACGTCAACAATTTTTGCCGCTTCCTCTTCTGAGCCGAAGATCAGATCCACCAGCGCGCCGGAGTCGGTTCCCTTCCACGTGGACTGATGTCCTGCCAGCGTCAGATATTTGGAGCCATAGGTGCTGTACCATTTGATCCATGCCCAGGCTGCCTCCGGATCCTGGCATCCGCGGGTCATGCCGACAAAGGAGAAATAATTGATACCGGACTCGTAGTTTACCTGGCCTTTTTCCACTACCGGATACGGTGCAAACACCGTCAGCGTATCCATCGGGTAGGTCTCCGTGTCACGCAGGAAACGGATCAGGTTGCATCCCACGGTGGAATTGACGGTTCCATCCGTATAAGCAAACCATGTCTTGTAATTATCGCTCCGGTAAGCGTCCATCTTATACCAGATGCCTTCTTTTTCTGCATCGATGTTTTTCTGTATCAGTGTTTTGATCCACGGTTCGTCAAAGATGCAGCTTCCATCCGCACGATAGAAACGGTTGCAGCCGTTTACCTGATAAACCGAATCCAGAAGGTCCGAAATGACCTGATACTGGCTGCCGCCGTAAACCGTAGTGTTTCCGGCTTCATCACGCACAGTCATTGCCCGGCTTGCTTCAATATACTCGTCCCATGTCCAGTCGGTGGGATAGTCGCCCAGTCCGGCAGCTTCCCATGCATTCTTTTTGATGGCAACAAAGTGGGTAAGGCCGCCGCATGGCAGGACATATACTTTGCCGTCCATGTTGTATGCCTCGGTTCCCCAGTTATCCATCAGGGAAATGCCTTCTGCTTCAATGCGGTCCGTTAAATCCAGATACATGCCGTTGTTCAGCCGGTTCATGAGGTTATGGATCTCAAAAGATGCTACGACATCACACTGCTGCGAGTTAATTTCGCTGTTCAATGCGATATTTCCGTCTGCGTTGTTGCTGTAGGTATTCAGTTCAATCGTGATATTGGGATAGCTTTTGTTGAACTCCGCAATCATGGCATCCATTCCCTGCTTGCCGGAAAATGGAATATAGAACCTCACCGTGCCTTTCATGTTCGGATCTTCATTGGCAAAGATCCACGTCGTGATATCCGGCTGCGCACTTTCTGCAGCCGCATATGCCATCAGCCCCAGAATCATCATCAGTGCCAATACCAAAGACAACATTTTTCTCATAGGTTTTCCCTCCTTCTATTTTGTTCATGCTTTGTGCATGCAACATCCTGTTCATCTCAGGGAAGAAAAGCGCCATCCTTTCTCAGCTGCGTCCGGACCTTTTCCGGGTCCAGCGCTCTCGGCGTACTTTCGTCTCTTACGGAAATCGCCGCAGCTGTCCCTGCCGCCTGCCCCATGGCCATACAGGGCGGCATTACGCGGACCGCCCCTGCCGCCTTGTAATCCGCAGAAAGACAGCGCCCCGCGACCAGCATTCCTTCGATGCCCTTCACCAGTAAGCTGCGATACGGTATACCATAGTATCTTCCCTGCTTCATGGTAATATACTCTGTCGTATTTGGCCCCAGTTTTCCGTGAACATCTACCGAATTGGAACATACCGCAATCGTGTCCGGCGGAATGCGGCCGTCGATAATATCTTCTGCTTTCATCCAGTAATCTCCGCAGATATGTCTGCTTTCCCGGATACCAAGCGTTGAACCGCTGGCCATCAGTTTTACGTTTTCGCATCCCGGAACATATTTATGCAAAAACTGCATGATTTCCTCAACCTGTCTCCGCCCTTCCACCTCCCCTGCTGTGAGGCTGAGCGAATCCGTTGAATCCACTCCCAGGACCCGCGAAGTATTTACACACCATTCATCCGGGGCCACTCCTTTGTAAAGGCCGATGCTTGCCCGGTTGATGTGCCATTCTCCTCTTTTTTTTGCCTCGTCAACCAGCCAGTGGAAGCAGCGGTAGGCAACGCCGTTTTCCCGGCGGAAAAGATGACGGTGGGCTTCAATGTCTGCCTCGAGGCGTTCACTGTCCACATTGCAGATACGGAAAAACATGCTTGCCGGCTGGACTGCATTTTCTCCGTTTCCGCTGACAAATTCCGCTCCGGCACTCACTGCAGCATTTCCGTCCCCCGTGCAGTCAATGACCACCCCGGTCCGGATTTTCTTTATTCCGGATCTGGTTTTGACCACGGCGCCTTCAACCAGATTTCCTCTCATAAGCGTTTCAATGAAGACTGTGTGATACAGCAGATGAACTCCGCTTTCAATGAGCATTTCTTCCAGAAGCTTTTTCATCTTTTCGGCATCAAACGGCGTACAGTGATCATGTCCTTCTTCGATCCATGAAACATATGGGGTTCCTGCACGTATGCAGGAGGGATGAATTGCTCCATGTCTTTCGACCAGACGGTTTACCAGTTCCTCAAAAAGCCCTCTCACAACCATTTCTTCCCCGGTCCGGTCGTAGCAGGTCATAAACGGTCCCACCAGGCCCGCGGTCGCCATTCCTCCGCAGAATCCATTCTCTTCTACAAGAATGGTGTCCCGGCCATTTCTCGCTGCACTGATTGCAGCCATACAGCCGGCGGGACCTCCGCCTATCACCAGCACCTCCGTTTTAAACTCCGCCGGTTCCCGGACGTTTATCCCCAATGCATCCATTTTTCCTTTTCCTTTCAGATTTGGATCGTTCCAATAAATGCTTAATGAAAATCAATATCCGCTTTTTACGACCGTTTCTCTTTCTCCCGGACTCCTGTCTGGGACTGCCATTGTACCCGGTGAAACAGTCACCGGGTTTTCACGCTGCCTCTCATAACCAGATAAGGCTCAACTGTCATTTTTCTGTGTTTGGTTTCCGGATGGCTTATCCGATCGAGCAGAAAATTCAGTGCTGTTCGTCCCATTTCTTCTTTTCGGATATTCACCGCACTCAGTGGCGGGCTCATGCTTCCGCATATTCCGGAGTCTTCATAGCAGATGACAGATATATCATCCGGAATACGGATTCTTCTGTCATAAAGACAATGAAGTACCCCCATGGCAAGATCCGGGTTAGCGGTTACTACCGCATCCGGTTTCACGCCCGAGTCCAGGACCCGGGCAAATGTGTCATAAGCATTATGTGCATTCATCTGGTCCACAGAAACCATTAATCTCGGGTCCTGTATTTTTCCTTTTCCTGCCATGGCATCATGCAGGCCCTGTATTCTTGCCGGCCAGATTCTGAATCTCTGCGGACAGTTAATCAGGCAGATTCTCTGATGTCCGGTATCGATCAGCTTCTCCACTGCAAGACGCGTTCCGCCGGATGGGTCATGCATGACCAGGTCAATTCCTTCCAGATTCAGCTTGGATGTTGCAAGGACAACCGGAATATCCACTTTCTGAACCTGTACCAGTTCGGCAGCATCATCCATGCCTCCTACGAAAATCACGCCATCCACTCTACGGTCCCGGATAATCTTCGCCATCGCAGGAGCATCTGTCCCTGAATGAAGATGCTCCTTCACAATGCTCAGATCTTCATTCAGATCAACTACAGCAGAACATACACTTTCCTCAATATCATGAAAAAACTGTTCTATGCTGCAGTCCCATTCATAGCACTGCGTCGCTGCCCGCGTACTGCGGCGCATATGAATGATGCCAATGCTGTTGTTTTTCCTTTTGGTCAGGCTTCTGGCATTATAGTTTGGGACATAATCAAGAATACGGATTGCCTCCTGCACTTTCTGTCTTGTCGTTTCCTTTACCAGCGGGCTGCGGTTAACAACCAGCGAAACAGTACTCTTTGATACTCCTGCCAGATTGGCAACATCCCAGATTGTAGCCATAAATGTCTCCGTCATTTTTGCTAAATTTATGCTATTTTGGAACATTCCAAATGTCAATAGCACTTTTTTAGTTTATCGTTTTTGCACATATTATATCATATTAATTTATATATATTGTTCATTTGTCTGTTTTTCTTGACAATTGGAATATTCCATTCTACCATGACCCCCAAAGGAGGGAAAAACATGTCAAACCAGCATTTCGATGTGATCGTCTGCGGCGGCGGCCCTTCCGGAATTACTGCAGCAATTGCCTCGGCACGGTCCGGATGCCGCACCTGTCTGGTTGAACGGTTCGGGTTCCTGGGCGGTGCCGCCACAGCCAGTCTTGTAGTACCTGTCAGCGGTTTCTTCTTCAATGGCAGGCGGGTTGTCGATGGTATTCCCTGGGAACTGATCCAGCGGCTGCAGGCCGAAAACGCTGCGCTGATAGAGTACCCAAGAGGACATATTTCCTTTGATCCCGAAGTTTACAAACTGATTGCGCAGCGGATGGTCATTGAATCAGGTGTTCATCTTCTCACGGACTCTCTCATTACCGAATTAAATGCACAGGATCGGCATATTCTCTCCATTCAGATTGCAGGTTTTACAGGCACCTGGACAATTACCTCCAACTACTTCATTGATGCAACCGGAGAAGGAGTCCTTTGCAGAAAGCTCGGAATTCAGTCCTGTTCCAAAGCCTCCCAGCCGCTGACCCTATGCTTTGAATTATCCGGTGTGGACTGCAGTACCGCTTTGCTCAAAACCCACATACATCACAATGGAAAACAGGGACAGCGTTCTGTCTGCACTGAGCTTCGTGAATTTCTGAAAAGAGAACACAGCAACGGCACAGCTCCCGACTTTGGTGGTCCCTGGGTGAATACACTCCTGCATGGCGACCGTCTTGCAGTCAATATGACCCGCTGCACCCCCGCTGCAGACGATGAAGACTCCATAACCCGGGCAGTATGCCAAATGCGGGAAGATATGTTTCAGCTTGTGGAACTTTTGCGTTCACATTATGCTGAGTTTCATAACTGCAGCATCTCTTACTCTGCTCCCCTGATTGGCATTCGTGAGGGGTGCCATTTGGAGGGTGTTCATACCGTTACGGAAAATGACTGGAACGCTGACTCTGTCATACCCGACCCTGTTGCCTATGCCGCCCACCCCATTGATATCCATCATCCGTATGATGACGGGCAGACCTTACTGGAACTGGAGCAGCCCGGACCGATTTCTTACCGCTCCCTCATTTCTCCCGTATATGACAATCTTCTGGTCACAGGGCGCGCCATTTCTGTGAATCATTCGGCACATGCATCCACACGGGTACAGGGCACCTGCATGGCTTTAGGGCAGTCTGCCGGTACAGCAGCCGCCCTGTGCTGTCAGTCAGGGAACTCTGTACATCAGCTTCCTTATTCGCTTCTTCGTCAGCATCTGCCCTTATATTCCTCTTCAGAATCACAATGATCTGATATCTGCAAAAATGCAGGCTGTTGAAGCCTGCATTCTGCTATTTTTTCTTTTCCTTCAAAGTCTGTCCTGTCCCAGCGGGCAAATGCTTTCCGTCATGATTAGAATCGACTGTTATTGAAAAATCTTCATAGTGTTCCGACCCGGAAACACAAAGACGTCTGCAGACAGACCCGGAAACCCGGCTTTGGACATGTCCGTGGTCCTGTTCTTGTTCCGGCAGTAAGGATGTGAAAACGAAAGTACAGTTCTGATTACGGATGCCCATAAACCGGCACTGAAAGAGGCCATGCCGCATGCAAAAACCGTCAGAAACTGCTTTCTGACGGTTAAAACATTTTCTTGTTAAAAACTCCATCCATTTTCCGGGTGCTTTCTCCTTAGAATGTGCCTTGGAAAATTCCTCATCCCGGGAGCATCCTGATCATGCTCTGGCAGGTACGGTCATCGCCCGGTTCGGAGGGCTTCCATGAATCTGCAGGCTATCCGTTTCTTCCTTACCGGGGCACAGTCCGGCACCGCTTTCCAGAGCACCACAGCATCGACACAGCCAGTCCTGTCTCTTGAAAAACCGCATCATTTCCTCTATGATATCTCTGCACACTTTTCTTCCGGGAAAACGGAACATCCACATTGTATTTATCTGCTGATCTCGACCAGTACATCGATTCGGTCATAGGCAGCTAGGCGTAAATACGTCAAAGACAGCATATGGGAATAATCGTCCTGCGGAGCGAAGGCATATTCGCCTTCAATATATCCACTTTTTTCACTCAGTTTATGTGCTATGGACTTTTCCTGCACAAGTCTGCAAAGATCTTCCGGCTGGGTATCGCCGGATTCAAACCGGTAAGTTTCCTTGTCGGTTTCGCTGTACCCGTTTGGGTAACACCGTACAGCGGCAAAATCTTCCGGTCCGATTTGGGAAAGAATCTTCTGACAGGCTGAAGCATAATCCGCAATGACAGAACTGTCCGCCCCGATGCTGTATTCCCTGCTGTAGAAAACAATAAAGCCGGTTTTTCCATCCCTTTGCGTAATCCGGATCCTTTCAACCGGTATCTTTTCATACATGGAAAGGCCTTTGATATCTTCAAGATAAAAATTGTCTCCCCGCTCATCCACCGTGAAGGTGACCCCCTGTGCCGTCAGGGAGTTCTGAATGTTTTCAAGCGTTCCGTCCAGGCCGATCGGTTCCCCGTTCAGCAGGCCGTCTGTCCTTCCGTCCCGGTATGCAAATTCGATCTGGGCATCCCCCGGTATCACTTCCGTGCTCTGTGCAGGAACTTCCATTAAAGCGCTGAGGTATTCCTTCACTTCATTGGCTGTCATTTCCTGAAGGAATCCGGAACGTAAATAGCCCTGCATTCCATCCGCATAATCTGCGTGCACCCACCAGGCGCCTTCTGCATCACACAGATATTCCATCATTTTTACAATTTCGCCCTGGTGCAGTATTTTCCGGACCGGTGAACTGTCGGACGGGCTTAAATGCAGTTCTGCTTCCTCCCGGGTCACTCTTCCGTATCCGTCGACCGGAACAGGGGTAGCAGAAGTGCTGACCGCAGGGGCCGGCGTTGATGCCGATTGTCTTTTAAGGGCATTTGCAGGCGCACAGCAGCACAGCAGCAGTAAGGCCAGCAGCATCAGACAAAAATGTTTCATACGGATCGGCTTCCTTTCCCTTTATCTCATTATCCCTGTTTCCGGTTTCCATTTGAACGGATGCTGTTATTTTACCATGCGGGACCCGCGCATACAATCCTGATCTCCCGCATGCCGCAAGGCGCTGACAACCGCCGGAATTTCTTCCGTATCGGTTATTACAGACAGCGGGCTCGGAAACCTGCTGAAGCAAATGATCCGGGGAATACTCCTGCTGGATACCTTCGTTGCAGGGGTTACATACCTGAAAGACAAGTCCGTTCTTAAAACCTTAAAGGCCGGGGATGAACTATTTCTGCAGTGGGAGATTAACGGCTTTGATAGATTTGCAATTCTTGTACTGACTGCAGAAATGAAGAAGATCGGCTATGTCCCGGAAAAGGACGATATTGTGTTTGCAAGGCTTATGGATGCGGGAAAAATGCTTAAGGCCAGGATATCAGAAATCAAATCCGGCGAATGGTACACAGTAATCAGCATCTCGATTTTCCTGGTTGACCTGTAAGGAAAAAACCAAAATATATGAAATTCTTAAGAAACACTCTTTCACGGCAGCCCGGATTCTGCAGCAGACATGCCGTAGCCGGAGCTGCACACCGACAGCATTGCACTGTCAGATTGAAAAAAGGAGAGAACCAGCCATGGCAGACAAAAAGGTTACCAGCATCCCCGACATCTTTGGTGGGGTGGACCATTATGATGAAAACGGCAGACACATCGGCTACAGCATGGAAGGGATCTTCGGCGAAGTCAACCATTATCATGCAGACGGAAGCTCTGCAGGATACAGCAGGGAAGGTATTTTCGGCGGTATGGACCATTATGACGCAGACGGAAATAAGGTCGGTTTCAGCACCGACGGATTATTCGGCGGGTACACCCATTACAATGGACAGGGCGAGTATTCCGGATTCAGCACCGATAACCTTCTTGGCGGAAGTACTTACTATGGTTCCGATGGGGCGCATTCCTCCGGCATTTTCGATGACCCGGATGACGATGGTTTCTGTCCGGACGGCGGGGACGAACCGTATTAAGCCCCGTCCTCTGAGCTTCTCCGCTTTTTCCATGCACGCGGGTGCGGACGGCATCCCGGCGCGTAAAAAACCGAGGTTTCCATCCGCACAGGGACATCTTCCCGGGAATCTTTTCCGAAGACGGCGATGTCCGTTAAACTCCTGCCTCTCTCCCGTTGCCGTCGTTACCGGCCTCCCTGTCTGCAATTCCCCAGAATAGAAAAAAGCCTTCGTCCCCGGGTTCCTGATCATGGCATACCATGCAGGGCAGTCTCCGGGAAGGAAGGCTTCTTTGTATCGGGCGGCCTGTCAGCCGTTTGTCCTTATTCTTTCAATCTTTATCTCAGGTAATATTTTCTCTATGTCTCTCCTGTTCAGCATGGCAACTTTTTCAGTCAGTGCGTTTGCTGTCCCGCAGGCCAGGGCAAGCCTTGCACATTCGGGAATGGACAGCCCTCTCTGTATACCGACCGCAAAGCCTGCGACAACCGAATCACCGCTTCCAATGGTAGACAGTGCCTGCACTCTGGGAACATGGATACAGTATACTTCACCGCAGGAAATCAGGAGTCCTCCTCGGCTTCCCATGGAAACCAGCACATGCTTTGTATTTCCGAGAAGTTTCTGTCCGAGGGGGATGAGTTTTTCTTCCTCTTCCGTAACGGGAACATCATTGATTTCGCAGAGCTCTCTGGCATTCGGCTTTATCATCCAGTACGAACCATCCAGGGCATTCCGGAGATCTTTTCCATTCGAATCCAGAATGCAGTACGCTCCTTTTTCCCGGCATGCCCGGCTGATCCGTGCATAATAGTCATCCGGAATCCCTGGAGCATAAAGCCCGGAGCAGATCACAATATCATCCTGCTGAATATCCCCGCTGATCATTTTAAGAAGTTCTTCCGCTTCGGCTTCCCCGATCCGGGGTCCTGCCTCCAGGATCTCGGTTTCCTTCTGTGCGGCATGGTCAATAATATTCACCGTCGTTCTCGTTTCCCCCGGAACTTCCCGGAAACGGACGTCGGCGTGCATGGCAAGGAGTGCATCCTTCACCTTTCTGCCGTTTTCCCGTCCGAGGAAACCATAGCAGACCACCGGCACGCACAGGCCTGCAGCCACCTTGGCTACATTGATGCCCTTGCCTCCTACATCCACCACCACTTTGGTATTGCGATACGGATTGCCGGGAATAAAGTCATCCACATAGTAAGTCCTGTCAATGGTGGGATTCAGGCATATAGAGCGGATCATAGTGCTCTTCCTTCCGTTTTCAGCCAGTTTTTCCCCGAACTCCGGGATACCTCTTTCATTTTGTGCCGCACTTCTTCTTCAAATGCCTCCCGGGCAGGCTTGAGGTACATCCTCGGATCATACTTTTCAAGAATCTCCCGCTGTTTCCGGCGGATCATGGCAGAATAGCAAAGATGGTTGTCCACATCCATATTTGCCTTCACCACGCCATATGCCGCTGCTCTCGAAATGTCCTCCTCGGTGCAGTTCCTCATCTGCCGCACCTGCGCGCCCTGGGCGTTGATCGCTGCGACAAGGTCTTCCGGAACGGAGGCAGCCCCGTGGAGAACCAGGGGATATCCCTCCGGAACAGCCCTGCGAATGGCATCCAGTACTTCAAAGTGCAGAGGAAGCGGATGATCCTCCAGGACTCCGCCATGGGAAGTCCCCACGGAAACCGCAAGGGAATCACAGCCGGTTTCCGCAATGAATCTTGCCGCCATCTGCGGGTCTGTGAACTGGGTGCTCTCTCCGAACACCTCATCCTCAAATCCTGCCATTCTTCCCAGTTCCGCTTCCACCCAGGCATCATGGCTGTGGGCATACCGGACCACCTCACGGGTCAGACGGACATTTTCATCAAACGGGAGATGCGAACCGTCAAACATAACCGACGGGATTCCGTAGTCCACCGCCTCTTTCGCATTTTCCACCGTCTTGCAATGATCATGATTGATTCCAACCGGCACGGTCACGGCTTCCGCATACATTCTGACACACTGTACAAAGGTGGAAAAATACGGCTGGTACTTTCTGCTCCCCATGGACAGCTGAAGAATCACCGGGGACTCTTCCTTTTCCGCTGCCTGGAGCACTGCAACCATTGTATCCAGGTTAAAGATATTGTATGCCCCCACCGTGTACTTTCTTTTCATGGCATCCTCAAATAATGCCTTCATAGGGACCAGCGCCATCCGAATCACAACCTTTCCTTTTCTTCTTCCGTCAGCCATGTTGCAATGGTGCGGATAACCTTCCCCTGTTTTGCCGTTTCATTAAACCATGCATGCCCTTCCCCGGGAAACGCAACGGTTTCCGCCATGCCTCCGCATTGCCGGATCGTTTTCTCCATCTCCCTGGCCTCTGTAAAGGGAACAACCCGGTCTTCTGTTCCATGCAGAAGAAGGAACCGCTTTCCGCAGCCGTATTCTGCTGCAAGATGCAGGGGGGAATAACCTTCCCACTTCCCCGGATCTGGCAGAAACGCAAGCAGGTTCTTTTCTTCTTCCGGGTTGCGGCGGATAAAGGCCGGCATATCCATGATCCCGTTCAGGAGAATGCACTGCCGCAGTCCGTCCTTCCCGTTCCGTGAATGCGCACTGCTGTCTTTCGGCAGCAGGCATGCCATGGCTGCAATGCATCCCCCCGGGGAACCTCCTGCCAGCACCACATTCTGCGGGTCGAGCTTCCATTGTGCGGATCTGCTCTGCAGAAAATCCACCGCCGCATCAATATCCTCGATCTGCGCCGGAAACGGCGTCTCCGGAGATGCCAGGCGATAGGAAAGGGATGCCGCAGCCCATCCGGTTGCAAGGGCTACTCCGGCACATATTCCAAGGAACTGCTCCTTGGTCCCTCCGGTAAACCCGCCGCCGTGCAGAAAAAGAAGAGTGTCGCGGAGACGGTCACTCTCGGGAAGGCAGACATCCATCAGCAGTTTGTTTTCAGTTCCAGATGGCACTTCCACGTCAAACAACACCATCTCCGCGGCCTCCTTTCCCTGTTTCTCAGATTCCGTTTGCTTCCATTGCTTCCTTCAGGCAGTCAAACTTCACGAAGGTCTCCGGGGCAACATCATATTCCGCATCCAGCAGTCCGGCATCCAGGAACATGCCCTTGATCGTGTCATACCACTTCAGTGCCGTTCCGTCTTCCACATACTGCTTCAGCGTTGCATTGTTGATCCAGTTGGTCTTTTCGACAACAAGATAAACTGTATCATAGTCTGTTCCGATATATTCGGCCACCTTGCGGACGCTGTCTTCCATATTGTTGTAACGGTCCTCGGTGCCCTTCAGCCAGGCCTTCAGAAATTTTACGACCGTGCCATGATTCTTCTCAAGATAGCTGTTGGTGGTTACCCAGCTGTTGGTAAATACGGCATCCGGCAGGAAGTCCTTGCTTCCGGAAAGCGTTACCACCTGGTCTGCTCCCAGGTCTGCACGGATCTGGTCGGTATAGGGTGCTTCGATGGAAATGGCATCAATCTGATTGCTCATGAAAGCAGTCACTTTGCCGGCGGCGTCCATATTGATCATATTGACATCGCTCTTCTCCATGCCGTTCAGCTTAAGTGCCATGGAGAGCACCAGCTCCGAAGTGGTTCCGGCAGAAATGCCGACATTCTTCCCCTTCAGGTCTTTCATGCTTTCAATTCCGGAACCTGCATGCACCAGGATTTCACCGCTCATATCGGTCGAGTCCAGCGCAAGGATCGCGCATTGTCCCTGCGGGGCAAATACGTGGGCTCCTACTCCCAGATAGCCGAGGTTGATCTGTCCGGAAGCCATTGCAGCAAGCTCCGTAGCACCGGAGGTAAACTGCACCAGCTCGATTTCAAGGCCCTCTTCTGCAAAATATCCATTATCAATGGCATTCAGAAGGCCGCCGACACCCGTGATATGGGGGTGGTAGGCAACGACAATTTTCTCTGCCTGCGCTGACAGGGCAACGCAGAGAACCAGCAGCATGACGAAGACGAGGGTTACCAGCTTTTTCATTTTGACAGCTCCTTTTCCGTTGGTCGTTGGGTAATGTGTTCCTATCATATCGATGTGGTCCGGAGATCACTTCGCATGTTCCAGATATTCACGGTACACCTGATTCCATATCAGGTTCTTGAGATTATTGAATTCCGGCGTAAGCTTGGTCTCCTGTGTCCGGGGATACGGAAGGTCAATCGGTACAATCTTCGTAATCCTTCCCGGTCCGGCGCTCATGATAATAACCTTGGTTGCCAGCAGCACCGCCTCCTCCACATCATGGGTGATGAAGAAGCACGTCTTCCTCTCCTGCTGCCAGGTGGCAAGCAGGTTCTCCTGCAGCTGCGCCCTGGTCTGCGCATCCAACGCACCGAAGGGTTCATCCATCAGAAGAACCTCTGGAGCAGTCGCATACGCCCTGGCAATTGCGACACGCTGCTTCATGCCTCCCGACAGCTCCTTGGGATAGGCATCGGCAAAGGGCGTAAGGCCCACCAGGTCAATATAGCGTCTCGCAATTTCCTCCCGTTTTGCTTTCGGCATCCCTTTCATGCGCAGTCCGAATTCCACATTCTTCTTCACCGTCAGCCACGGGTACAATGCGTATTGCTGGAAAACAACGCCCTTCCCCTTTCCCGGGCCTGTAACCGGTTCTCCCTTGACTCTGACGGTTCCCTCCGTCGGCTTGAGCAGCCCGGCAATAATATTGAGAAGCGTCGTTTTCCCGCATCCGGAAGGGCCGACAACACAGATGAACTCATTGGGCTCCACATTCAGGTTCACTGTATCCAGTGCCAGGAAGGATCCTTCTTTTTTCTCGAATTCCTGGCGCACCCCGGATACTTCTATCTCATAATGTGCATTTTCATGCGTCGGATTCCTGTCCATCGCTCACTTTCCCTCCTGCCAGGCCGTCATTTTCTTTTCCACCAGCAGCGCAACCTTATCCAGAATAAAGCCGATGATGCCGATTACCACAATGCCCATCAGGACAACATCCATCCGGAAGTACATGCCTGCCTGCTGGATCATGGTTCCAAGACCTGTCGCGGCACCCGTAAGCTCCGCAGCCACCAGCGTTGTGAGCCCGGTAGCCAGTCCCAACCGCACCGCCGTAAAAATATACGGCACGGATGCCGGTACCACCACATGGAAGAACAGCTGCCGGTCATTGGCGTCAAAAACCCTTGCCGCCTTGATCAGCGTGGGGTCCACATTCTTGACCCCCTGGTAAATCGTCACCACCATCGTCAGGAACACGGCAAAGAAGATGATCAGAATTTTTGCTGACGTGCCAATACCGCAGGCAGCGATAACAATCGGGATCAGCGCGATGGGCGGAATCGTCCGCAGAAACTGGATCCAGGGCTCCACAATTGCCCGGAATCCTTCGTACCATCCAAGCAGAAAGGCAATCGGGATGGAGCAGACCGCCCCAAGGGCAAATCCTCCCAGCACCCGAATAAGGCTGTCCCGCACATGCACAATCAGCGTGCCGTTCTGGACATTTTTTACGAATGCCCTCCAGACCCTGTCAGGAGACACAAAAACGGTGGAAATATTGGGAATGCTTGACACTGCTGTCCAGAGAATCAGCGCTGCCGCGATGGAAATGATCAGACAGATGGTCTGGTAGGCCGTCTTGTGATACAGCTTCAGTCTGCGAAACATATTTGAACTCCTCCATGATAGAAAACGTTTTCTATTCTGTCCTATATAAAAGCAGGGTCTCTGCTTTTATTTCTATATTCTCCGTACAGATTCTCCCAGCACAAGCCTTCCTGAGAGCACAACCCGCGTTGCCAGCCCCTGCTGTCTTTCAATCATATCCGCCATGATTGCTCCCGCTCTCTCTCCCATTTCACAGCTGTTCAGCTCCATATTCGTGATCTGGGGCTTCATGAAATGGTTCCATTCAAGACTGCCGAAGCTCACCATGGAAACATCATCATAGATCTTCAGCCCAAGCTCCATGAGCGCCTTCAGCGCTCCCGCCGCCATGACGTTGTTCGCGCAAAGCAGTGCTGTCGGTCTCCGCTTTCCGTTCATGATCTTCATCACGTACCGGTAAGCCTCATCGGAAGAGAAGCAGGAAGGGCTGATAAACCCTTTCGGCAGAGCAATTCCGGCATTATTAACGGTTTCCCGGAAAGCATTCAGCCGGTTCCGTCCGACGGAATGCGTAAGCGTTACGTTGACAATCGCGATATCCCGGTGTCCGTTTTCCAGAAGCAGGTTCGTCAGTATTCTTGCGGATTCCGCATCATTCCAGCACACCTGGCTGGTTTCGATGCCTTCCAGTTCCCGGTCCATCAGGACAATCGGCGTACCGCCCTGAATCGCCTCATTGATGGTATCCGGCTGCGTATCCACGGAAGCAATGCACAGTGCATCCAGCCTTTTATTGGTCATGGCACGGATCAGCTGTCTTTCCTTTTCAGGTTTTCCGTCAGAGCTTGCCACCACAAGGCTGTATCCCTTGTTTGCCACAACCTTTTCGAGTCCCTTCATGGCATTGGTAAAAAACTGGTTGGAAAGATCGGCAACAATCAGTCCGATCATGTTGGATCTGCTGCTCCGAAGGCTCTGCGCAATGGCATTCGGCTGATAATGAAGCTGCTCCATCACCTGGTTCACACGGTCTTTCACTTCCTGGCTGACCGGATAATTATCGTTCACTACCCGTGAAACCGTGGATACAGACACTCCTGCAGCCCGTGCAATTTCCCGAATTGTTACATTTCTTGCCATGCTTTTGCTCCATAGAAAACGTTTTCTATAGTCTAGCACTGTCCAGCTTTTCTGTCAAGTGGTTTTCTGTTATTTTTTTTAAGAATCCAGGGAAAACACTGCTTCTGTATTGCGGTTGCCGCCGGCCCGGCTTTTTTTGCTGCGTCATTCTGAAGTCCAGCATGGAATAAAAGAAAACCCTTGTCCCGGAAGATTCCCGCTCTTGGCATGATCATGCCGGGCAATCTCCGGGAAAGGGCTTTTAATGCTGTCAGATCCATCTGCCAATTTTACAGAAAAGGAAAAGGGTATAGCGTCCTTTATCACCCGTCTCTGGGAAGAACCTCTCAGATGCCTGCGGGTTCCTGCGCAGGATGGAGCTGTTCTGCACAGAGGCAGGTGCCTCCGCTACCGGGAATAGTTGTATGAATACTTCTTTTGCCTGCAATACTTTTCTGCATAGCTGTCCCGGTCCACAGTGAAGGTAATGGAGCTGTATCGGAAAGCATCTTCCCCGATGAATGTCACACTGCCCGGAATTGTCAGATTCTTCAGTTTGTAACAGGCATAGAATGCATTATCCCCGATGGAGGTAACCGTGTCAGGGAGCTTGACGCTGGTCAGGCTTCCGTCACAGCCAGAAAATGTCTCCTCTTCGATAGATGTAACACTGCGGGGGATCGAGATGTTTTTCAGGCCTCGACAAGCCTTGAATGCGCCTTTCCCGATGGACTTGACACTGTCCGGGATCGTGATGCCGGTCAGGCTGAGGCAATAGTCGAATGCCTCATCCCCGATGGATGTTACTCCGCGCTGGATGGTTATGCTTTTCAGGCTGGTGCATGAACGGAATGCCCCGTTCCCGATGGATTTCACGCTGCCGGGAACCGTAATGCCGGCCAGCCCGGAACATGACCGGAATGCCTCATCCCCGATGGAAGTCACGCTGCCGGGGATCGTAATGCTTTCCAGGCTTTTGCATCCGAAGAAAGCACTGCTCCCGATGGAAGCAACGTTTCCGGGAATTTTTATGTTAACTAGGTTTTCACAGCTGAAAAACGCTTTATTCCCGATGGATTTGACACTGTTCGGGATCGTGATGGAGTTCAGGCTCCTGCAGAAGCTGAAAGTGCTATCCTCAATGGAAGCAAGACCTTTCGGGAGCCGGATGCTCATCATGCTGCTGCAGCTGAAAAACGCTCCCGCTCCGATAAATGTAATGCTGTCCGGAAGCGAAACGCTGACAAGCTCCGTCCGGAAGTTGAAAGCTTTCTCCCCGATGGCAGTGACCTTATGGCCTTCCACCTTTTCCGGAACCTTCAGTTCCGTCGTCGAAGAATCCGGATCATAATAAGACGTAAGGGTTGCACTCCCGTCTTCCAGGATTTTAAAAGTATATCCGTCCTGATGCAGATAGTCTACTGCCTTGTTTTCCGGCTGTAATACCGGGCTCGGGGAAGGACTCGGGGAAGGACTCGGAGAAGGGCTCGGGGAAGGGCTCGGGGAAGGGCTCGCCGTCAGGGAATCCAGGTATTTTCCCACCTCATCGGACGTCATTTCCAGGATGGACCCGGACAGGATATACCCCTGCATTCCATCCGCATAATCCGCCTTTACCCACCAGGTGCCTTTCTCATCGCACAGGTATTCCATCATTTTTACGGCCGCACCCTCCGGCAGCCTATACCGGACCGGCGAATTCTCCGCCGGCCTCAGATGAAGCGCTGCTTCCTCCCCGATCACCCTTCCGTATCCGTCGACCGGAACGGACGCAGGAGACGGTGAAGGACTGCTCACCGGAGACGGCCTTGATGCCGATTCTCTTTTTACCGCATTTGCGGGCGCACAGCAGCACATCATCAGCAAAGCCAGCAGCATCAGACAAAAGCGTTTCATACACATCTGTTTCCTTTCCGGTTTTTTCAAAGTACCCTGCCTCGCATCCCTGGTAAATAGCTGCTGCTATTTTACCATGCCGGACCCGCTTATACAATCATCCTCTTCCGGGGTCTGCCGTTTCTGCACCTGCCGGCATCCCCTTACCGGGCACGTGCGGAGCGGGTCCGGCCTTTCCACTTCTCCTCTGCCATCTGCCAGAGGCAGGCGAAGGGAAGGATGCTGATCAGAACCGCCGCGAAAACCCAGCCGGAGGAAAAATCCAGCCGGAGCCCGAGCGCGCCGTTCAGAATCCGCCAGTCCTCCATCACGCAGTTATGCACATAATAGACGGGGCCCGAAAGCATTCCCAGCCGGAGAAGGGACTTCCATTCCAGGCACTTCCGGACTGGGGCCAGGTTTACCGCGCCCAGCAGTAGCCCGGGAGCTGCAGCAAACTCGAAATACCGCACGTAAGCGGCACCGCCCATCTGTCCGAAAATCTTTTCAAAGCCGACGGCCAGCCGCAGGGCCAGGATGCCCAGGATCAGGAGCATCCAGGCAGCAGATACGGCCCTGCGTACCTTTTCCCCCGCCTGATCCTGAAATTCGTAAAGCAGTGCGCCCAGAAAGAACGTGGCATATCCGCGCCCGTCAAGGGACCACAGGAAGGGCTGCCGCGGCGTATGGTCCAGGCAGATCCAGCCCAGCAGGACCATCAGTGCGCAGGCGGCCCGGAAGGCCGCCCGGTTCCGGAGGAGCCTGCAGAGCAGATAATAGAGCAGGTAGCAGAGCAGCAGGACATTCACGTACCACATGGTGGAATTCACCGGCAGCCCCGTCTGCGAATAGGAGGTGAACCATCCGGTATTTATCATGAGCACGGACAGCAGGGCACGGAGCGGGGTGACGGGGGCCACATAGGCCCCGCTGCCCTCCACCGTTCCAAGGGCTGCCCCGGCGTTTGCCATCGCCCAGAGGGAGACCGCCACGGACGGAAGAAGCAGCTTTCCGTAATGCCTTCGGAGATAGTCTCCCGGGGACCGGGAAGCAATCCGGTCCCGGTACTGGTATGCAGTCAGGAAACCGGAAATCATGAAAAACAGTTCCGCCGCATTCTTGCCGTACAGGAAGAAGAAAGCGGAATGCGGCGCAAAAGGCGCAGCCTTCACGCTCCGCCCCAGGTCATCAAAGAAAAGGCAGAAATAGTGAAAGCCGACGATAAAAATACAGGCAAGGCCCCTCATCCCGGTCAGGGAATCAAGCCGCTTCCTGGGTTCGTTTTTGTCCAAAGCAAGTGTCCTCCATGCAGGGATTGTCGGAAATGTAAGCCTGACGCGCTTTGCGAAGGCCGTGCCCCTATTATATTCCCGGCAGTCGCGAAACGCAATGCCGCACAGGACCGGCACCGGACCCCCGGCAGGGAGGGCAGCGGTTCCGGATGTTCCGGAGGGTGCAGTGCTGCTTTTTCTCACTTTCCGGTTGTCAAATAACGGGCGGCGGCTATAATGAAAAAAACGGTTTCTGCTGTTCATCCCTCTGCCGGCTTCCGGTTTCTGAAGCCGTGCAGCTGCCAGAGCTTTGGGAGATCAACCGGGAGCTGCGGGACGGACAGGCCGGATCCGGGACGGCGGGACCCGTATCCGGAAGGCGCGGCTTCCGGAACACCGGCATCCCTGCCGGCAATCCCACACGCACAGAAGAAAACACCGGCATCCCCGGCGGATGAAGAAAGAAGACGGAAAAAATGACGGACATCCGGGAACAGCTCTGCCGCCATGTCCTTGAAAAATACGGGATTGAACCGGAAATCCTTCCGTTTTCCCGGGAGGACTATACCGTCCTCCGGCATACGGACACCGGAAAATGGTTTGCGGTCTTTATCGTGAAGGACCGGCAGGAATTCGGCCTGCCCGGGACGGGGGAAGCGGAAATCGTCAGCTTCAAAATCCTGGACCCCGTCCTGACCGATCTTCTGGCGCAGCAGCCGGGCTGGCTGCGCGGCTATCCCAGCCGCAGATGGAACTGGCTGTCCGCGGTGCTGGACGGCACCGTCCCCCTGGCGGACCGCTGCCGGTGGATGGATGAAAGCTATGCGGCAACGAAAACCGCATCGAAAAACAGAAAGATCCCGCTGCCGAAGCGGAAAACCGAATAAAATGGAGGCTGAAACAATGATCCGAAACGTTGTATTTGATATCGGGGGCGTACTGGCGGATTTCCGCATCATGGAATTCCTGACGGAGAAAGGCCTGGATGCGGCCATGATCCGGCGCGTGCTGAAGGCATCCGTCATGCATCCGTACTGGGGCAGGTTTGAGCGCGGCGAGGTGACGGAGGAAGAAACGCTGCAGGCCTTCGCCGCCGCAGACCCGGAGATTGAAAACGAGCTGCGGCTTGCCTTCACCAGCCTGCAGGGCATGCTGGTCATGCGGGATTATGCCATCCCCCTGGTGCAGCAGCTGAAAAAGGCGGGATACGGGGTCTATTACCTCTCCAACTATTCGAAGAAGGCCTACGATGAGTGCGCCGAGTCCCTGGGTTTCATGCCTTTCATGGACGGCGGCCTGGTATCCTTCCGGGCGGGCCTGACGAAGCCGGACCCGCGCATGTTCCGCTGCTTTCTTGACCAGTATGCCCTGCAGCCGGAGGAATGCGTGTTTGTGGACGATACGCCGGAAAATGTGGAAGCAGCCCGGGGGCTCGGCTTCACAGGCATTCTGTTTTCGTCCCTCGAACAGCTCTCCGGGGAATTCCGGAGCATCGGCATCGCGCCGTAACGGGGAGGTAGGAATGGCAAAGAAGGAATTACGGCTTCATGCGGTGGTTGCCCCACCCCCACAGTGGTGGTCTCCGCCTATGACCCGGAAGGAAAGGCAGATGCATGCACCCTGGCCTTTTACATGGTGAGCAGCCATATCCCGCCCTGCGTGACCATTGCAATCAACGCCACACAGAAAAGAAAGACACTGAAGGATATTCTTGAAACCGGGACCTTTGTGCTCGGTTTTCCCGGCGCCGGCCAGGTCAGAGAGGCTGATTATCTCGGGGTGGAATCCGGATATCATGCCGACAAGCTGAAAAACATCGGTTTCACCACCAGCGAAGCGAGAACGGTGCATGCGCCGGTAATCAATGAATTCCCGCTCTCCCTGGAGTGCGAGGTGGTCCACACCGTCACCGTCGGAAGCCATACACAGATTACCGGTGAGGTAAAGAACATCCTCGCTGACGAAAGCATCCTCGGCGGGAACGGGAGGATCCTCTTGGAAAGGCTGCAGTCCATCGTTTATGACGAGGAACAGGGGCGGTACCTCGCCCTTGGAGAAAAGCTGGCAGATGCCTTCCGCACCGGAGCGGAATGGAAGAAAATGCTGGCGGAAAAGGAAAAAGGGTAAAAAGCACCTGCCGCAGGAAACGAAAAAACCTGACCACACTTTTTCTGCAGCACTCCGTCTGATCGGAGTGCTGCTTTTTTCTTTCCCCGTGATGCCCCCGGAAAAGGGCGGAAGAACCCTTCCGGCGGGTAAAGGCTGCCTTTTTCCGAACGATTACTGCCATTCCCGTTTGAATGTCCATATTATATTTGGTATAATGGCGATGTCCGTCCCGGACCTGCACACCCGCACGGATCCTTCCCGCTTCAGCGGAAACCGCCGGAAGCACCGTCCTCCGGGCCGGAATGTTCCTGCCCGCCGGCTGCTTCACCGGGCATGCAGTTCCGGACGAAATGCCTTTTACCCGGCACTCTGAATTCGAAAAAACAGTGAGGAAATCTTATGAAAAAATTCGGCTGGACCGTATGGGGGATCGTCGGGTTCGTTTTTGCCCCCATCGGCGCACTTTTCCTGGCAATCGGACTGGCCGCTACCTATACCGGCCTGTTCCGCATTACCGGCGACTACAATCTGTTCTGTTATACTTTCACGGGAATGGGAGCGCTTTTCCTTCTCCTGGGGCTGGCATTCCTGTCGAAGGATCTGCAGCGGAGGCACCGGCTGCGCCAGGCTTATTATTCCGGCAATTGCGTGGATGCGGAAATTGTATCCATCCTGACGGTTCCCAACGTCCGGGTAAACGGCAGGAACCCGTTTGTCATCGAATGCGCCTATACGGATGCCTACGGGGAAACACACCGGTATCAAAGCAGATATATCTATTCCTTCCCCCCGGAGGACCTGATCGGCCGGACGGTCCCCGTCTATATCGACAGGCTGTACGAAGACGACGCTTTCGTGGATGTGGATGCCATATTGTAGAAAATCCGGTGGCCGTTCCGTGCCGTCCGCTTGAAAAACAGAAAATCAAACGAGGATCAGCTTCGGGAACGCCCTGAAGCTGCCGGGCCAGAAGAACCGGTCACGGCCAATGCCTTTGAGGAGGACAGACAGGTTGCCCTGCAGGCCGGGATGAGCGGCCATCCGACCAAGCCCTATGACATTCCGGTCATCCTTGAAACGCTGAAAGGAATCCTGAGATGAGAATCACGGCAATGCTTGAAAACACTTCCGCCTGCGGTCTGCCCGCGGAGCACGGCCTGAGCCTGTTCGTCACCATGGAAAACGGATGCCGTTTCCTGTTCGACATGGGACAGACGGATCTGTTCGCACGCAACGCGGAAAGCCTCGGCATCGACCTGAACACGGCGGATTTTGCCGTGCTCTCCCACGGGCATTATGACCACGGCGGCGGGCTGTCTGCCTTCCTGAAGCGGAATGACCATGCTCTGGTCTACATGAGCCGTCATGCCTTTGAGCCGCACTACAACGGCACGGAGAAATACATCGGGCTGGATCTGTCGCTGCAGTCCTCCGGGCGGATCGTGTATGTGGATGAGGAAAAGGAAATCGCGCCAGGCCTGATACTGTACAACCGGCCGGACGCGGTGAAGGTGATGGAATTCGGTTCCTGCGGGCTGAACATGGTGCAGGACGGCAAGCTCATGCCGGAGGACTTCCGGCACGAGCAGTATCTGCTGGCCGAGGAAAACGGAAAGCGGATTCTGTTCAGCGGCTGCTCCCACCGGGGCATCATCAACATCATGCACTGGTTTCATCCGGATGTGCTCATCGGCGGCTTTCACCTGTCCAGGCTCCCGCTGGATGAGACCCTGGCTTCGTACGCGGATCGGCTGAACGCCTTCCCCACGGCCTATTATATCTGCCACTGCACGGGAACCGAACAATACCGGTTCATGAAGGCACGGATGCAGAACCTCCATTACCTCAGTGCGGGAGACAGCATCACGGTCTGAGCATCCTTGACCAGCATTCCCGAAGCAGCTGTCCCGGCATTCAGAGCTTTGGCGTATGATATGCCATGTATTGAAGCAGCGGAAGGCATCAGGACCTGCCCGCATATGTATTGGATATTCCGGCAGCACCGGCAAATCCAGTTCCATCATGAGCAATGATATGCTGATCATGGGATCTGAAGCTTTGCGTGGCAATGTGCTGCCTTCTTTCAATTGCTTCCATGGCAGACGCAGGGAGCAAAGCAAGCATATTATGGCGCAGCTATACCCCCGCTTCCCGCCGGATCTTTTCTCTGAGGCATTAAAAAGCGAACTGTACCGAACAGAGAGAACGGTTCTCCGGGACTCAGAGGATTGAAGATGTTTTTTAGCTGAGGAAACAGTCCATGATACATAAATCCACCTACACGGACACCATCCGGAAGCCCCTGGACACCATCTCATGGGAGGATGACAATTTCATCGAAGAGCTGCTCGAAGTCGCGCAGCTCTTTCGGCCTTTCTCCGAAGCCATGGATGAATTCCTGACGGAACAGGGCTTTGCCGGCGATATAAAGGACACCGATGCCAAGGTCGCGTTTATCCGGGCTGCTTTTGCAAAAGCCAATATGGACTCCCCCCGTGAGGTCCGGGAGTGGTTTGCAGGGCAGCCCGTAAAGCGGGACACCGTTTTCCAGATCTGCTTTGCCTTCGGCCTCGACGGCGGGGAAACGGATGAGTTCTTCCGCCGGATCTACACCAGGGAACGCAGTTTCAACTGCCATCTTCTGCAGGAGGCCATCTACTACTTCTGCATGAACAACGGACTGACCTGGGCGGATGCGCTGGACATCCAGAGCCGGGCGCCCCTGGCAGGCAGGAATGCCGGAAGCGGCGATGTAGTCTATACCGGCTCCATCATCGCGGAGCTGAATGGTCTGGAATCCAGGGAAGAGTTTATCGCCTGGCTGAAGGAGAACATGGACAAGTTCGTCCCTTACGGGAATGTGACAGCCTATGAAACCATCCGGCGTCTGTGGCAGCAGGCTGCCGGGCCGGATGGGCTGCTGATCCGGGAGCATCAGAGGCTGTCCTCTCTGCTGGATGATGAAGCCATGGGAAAAAAGAGCACCTTCCGCACAGGGAGCAGCGGTGCAAAGCCATACGATGCCTATCTTGCCATTCTCCAGCTGGACAAGAAAGCCGTCAGGATGCTTGGAACGGACCGTTCCATCAAACCGATCCTGGAAAGGCTTCATGACGATGCACAGGATTCGTTTCCGGACAGGCAGGGAATCGACCGGATTCTCCGGGGGGAACATGTCTCCTATGAGCGGGTGCGGAAATGGCTTGTCCTTCTGACCTTCTACACACACTGGGCCAGAAAGGCCCTGGCAGGCGGCAGTTATGAGGCACTTTCCGGGGATGCGGACCGCTGCATCACCGAGATGAACCGGTACCTCATGGATTGCGGCTACCCGGAGCTGTATATCGGCAATCCCTATGACTGGATCTTCTTTTATGCAGTAAAGGACAGGGAGCCTCTGCGTACTTTCCGCTACATCTGGAACGAACTGCTGACCGATACGCTGGAGAAACACCGGTAAATCCAGATCGGAGGCTGCCCGGGGTAGGATAAAGACAAACCAAAGCTTGGAGGAAGACTCATGGACGGAAGAACTGCGCTTGCCCCGGGTGCTGTATTGAAGCTCGCAACGGATACCGGATATACCCTCTTCACCATCAGCCGTGAAGTCGGACGCGGCGGCTCATGCATTGTGTATGACGCTTCCTATGCGGATCACCTGGGCAATTTCAAGCTGGTCCGCATCAAGGAGTGTTTTCCCTGTTCTCTGCGCCTGACCCGGGATGCCGCCGGGAACCTGACGGCATCCGACCGGGATGCGGACGCCTTTGAAGCTGCAAAAGACCGGCTGACCGCTGCCTATCAGCGGAATCACGAGCTCTTCACCATCGGCAGCCTGACCAATGCCGTAGCAAACACTTCCGACATCTATCATGCCGGCGGCACCGTATATATCGTGTCCGTTTATATGAACGGCCGCACCTTTGCCGATTTCCACGGGAACACCCTGCATGAGTGTATATCCCTGCTGAACGGCGCCGCAAAGGCACTGCAGCGCATTCATGAGGCCGGGTATCTGTATCTGGATCTCAAACCGGATAACATTCTGACGCTGGATGGCTCTCTGGACCTTGTCCAGCTGTTTGATTTTGATTCCATGATTTCCATGGACGACCTGAAAACGACAATCCGGACCAGTGATCCCGGCGGGCTGCGGACCTCCTTCACCAGAGGGTATGCCCCGCTGGAACAGCAGACAGGAAAGCTGCGCCAGCTGGGAAAGCACTCGGACTTCTACAGTCTCGGCGCCGTTCTTTTCCATGCCTTATGGCACCGGACACCCTCCGCCTTTGACTGTGACCCTGAAGCAGAATATGACTACGGCAGCATGGCATATGCCGGAGCACCCTTTCAGGACAGGCTGTTCCGGGCACTGACCCGCTTCTTTCACAAAACGCTTGCCAGCTATCCTGCGGACCGCTTTCAGGATGACGGAGAGGTCCTTCAGCAGCTTTCAGAGATTCTCGCACTATCGGATGATACAAAGGCCTGGCTGTGCTCTTCCCCCATACCGGGAAGCAGTGCCTTTTACGGACGGCAGGATGAAATCCGGAAGCTGGAAGATCTGCTCAGACAGGCCGGGCATGGTACCGCCAGCCTGTACGGCATGGGCGGCATCGGAAAAAGCACGCTGGTAAGGCAGTATGCTGCGGAACATACGGCGGAGTGGGACGCCGTTGTCTGGCTCTATGATCAGGGCGATCTGGCAGAGGCCGTTGCGGACGACACGCTGGTGCAGGTCAATACCGTTCACAGAATGAAAGAGGAAAGCTCCGAGGAGTATCTGCAGCGTAAAATACAGGCCCTGTCCGTTCTGGCCGGAGAGCAGCGCATTCTGCTGGTCATCGATAACTTCGAGCCGGGCCATCTGGAGCAGCTGAAGCCCTTCAGCGCGATCGGCTGGACCATCCTGCTGGTTTCACGGGAGCGCATGCCGGAAGGCATGTTCCCGGCCATGCCGGTGGAAGAACTGGGCGATGAGGATCTGGCACTGCTTTTCCAGCATTATTCCCATTGCATTCTGGAAAAGGAAGCGGATCTGTCCGCATTCCGCACGATCATCACCTGCATCGGCAGGCATACGCTGCTGACGGAACTGTTCGCCCGGCAGATTGCCAAAAGCTACCTGGATATCCAGGCAGCGGAAGCCATGGCGGCCGGAATGGGATTCACGGATTTCCCGGAAGAAAAAATCGATTATATCCATGACCAGTCCGCATGGCACGAAACACTCCTCCGGATTCTGGACCGTCTGGTTGAGGCCGACCGGTTTTCCGGGCAGGACAGGGTCTGCATGAAGCTGCTCTCCCTGTTCTCTGCCCCGGGCATCGATGCGGGGCTTTTCCGGAGCCTCTCCGGAATGGACTCCCTGGACTTCGTCAATGAGCTGGAAGCATCCGGCTGGGTCAAGGCAGAAAACCGGAACCTTCACCTGCATCCCGTGATGCAGGAATACGTCCGCACCTGGCCATGGACGGAAGAGGCGGACGCCGCTGCCGAACGGATGATGCACAGCCTCTATGAGCGCATCCGGCCCGCCGGAACAAGGCATGACGGCGGCAGGCAGTTTCCGGAGGATTATGACCGTCTTTACCGTCTGCTCCGTATCGCCCGCCAGATCATCGACAATATCGGCCGGACAACAGAAGCCTCTCAGCGGCTGCTGTACCGCTGGCTGATGGATGCTCCGGTGGATCAGGATACGCCGGTTCTCTTCCGGATGCTGGACCTGCTGGAAGACCCCGCATATCTGGATGACAGCAGCATCCTGCGCCTGTATGAAACTGCGGCCTACTACCGGGCGCGCCTTTACATGCCGGATGATGCCATCGAAATCCTGAAGGATATGAGGCGGTATCTGCGCAGGCATCCGAGCGCCTATTACCTGTCTGCCTACCACCGGGCCATGAGCGTTATTCTTCACAACGCCAGCCGGGATTTAAAAAAGATCCTCCGCCATGAGGACCAGGCCATTGCCGCCGCCCGCGTTTCCACCCATCCGGAGGCGAAGAAGCAGCTGGCAGCCTGTCTGATGAACAAGGCCAGGACGCTGATGAGCGAAGGCATCCGGCAGGATCAGGTCAGAAAGCTGATTCAGGAAGCAGAGCCGGTTGTATACCGGTTTACAGAGCCTTTGGACTACGAGCGCTATCAGTTTCTCTGCAACGCGGCCATGTTCCATGCCATGGAAGGGGAAACGGATGCCGCGCAGGCCATGATGGATGCTGCAGATGCCATCGCCCTGGTATCTCCGGATTCCGATCTCGCCGTTGCCGAGCACCTGATTGAGGAAACTGCTCCTATCCGTCTGGAAATGGGGCAGTCTGACCAGGCGGCAGAAGCGGTATTGGAGGCTGTCAGGATTTGCGGAAAGCATCCGGAAGCGCTCCGATATCGGGAAACCATCTTTGATGCCTATTTCTTCCTGGGCAGGATTTACGCCATGAACCACGAGTATATCAAAGCAGAAGAGGCCTTTGCCGAAGCGGAAAAAAGAGTGGCTGACTCGCCATATGAATGGGAACTGCCGCTTTGTCCGGAAGACATCCGGGAAAAAGCAGAGGAAGAGAAAAATTCCGGAGTTGACTGACCGTCTGAAGCGCTGCGAAGATCGCAGCTCTTTTCGTTTGCACCGGTAAATCCAATTTCTGAAATTCCCGTGATAGTCTGTACCCGGGCTGATAACAAAACGCTCAGATTACGAAACGGGAGGTATCCGAATGAATGCATCGCAGATTGCGCACTATCTCAAGGTGGCAGGCAAAGGCAGTGAAACAGCTGGCGTTGAGGCGGTATTCCGCGCGGGATGGCTTGCAGGAGCCGGACAGACGTTGATCCTCATCGGAGCAGGCTATGGTGTATACCGGATTGGCAGATGGGGTTATGAGAAGCTCACGGAATACCTGCAGCAGAACAGGTACATTGAGACTGCAGGAGCTGTAACCTGATGCCAGGACATAAGCAGATGCCCGGCATGACGTATCAGATCCTATCACAGGATGCGTTTCAGGCCACGGTGGAGTATACCTATCTTTGCCCATACTGCATGAGGAAGGTCACGGTGCGGTCTGCCGTGTTTGCACCGGATTATGACCGGCTGGAAACCGGCGGCTTCTATGATGCCCTTGACTGCAGTGAATGCGGCAATACCACGGACGTTCGTTTCTGGCGCACCATGAAGATCGGCTGAGAGAAAAGGAGGATTTCCATGAAAAAACTGCTTGCTGTACTGCTTTCCTGTTTTCTGACCATTTCCTGTTTTGCCCCGGTGCCGGCGCAGGGCAGTGATTACACCGCACTGACGGATTCGGAACTGGACGAACTGATCCGGAAGGCGACCGCCGAACGCAGCGGCCGTCAGACGGTTCACATTCCCGTTGCGGTAAATCCTTCCCCGGATAAGTACACCTGGTATATCCAGGACTATGTCGGGCGCAATGCGGCAGGCTTCGGCTACGCTTCCCTCGGCGGTGACCGTCTGGAGGCGTACGGTGCAGGTCATCTGGAGTTTATCTTCGTCACGGAAGACGGCATGTATCTGGATATCGAGGATGAAGCCCTGCTGCAGAAGTATGTCGTCACCGGTCAGAACCTGGCTCCCAACACCGAGATGAAATACATTTTCCTCCGGGACAGCAATGGAGAAGAATACAGCAGCCTGGTCGATTTCCAGAGCCACCAGACCATTGATCTGACCGTGCGGCGCATTGACGGCACACTGGCAGGGGATCCGGTCGCCTTCGAGCTGATCCCCATTAAGCCGGCCCCGGATAAATACACCTGCTATATCCGGAACTATGTGGGCAAAAACGTCCTCTCCTTCGGCTATACTTCCATTGGAGGAGACCGCAGGGACGAGTATGGTGCAACGAGCATCCGGTTCAGCTTTGTCGCCGATGACGGGGCCTTCCTTGACCCGGAAAACGACGATCTCCTGAAGCAGTATGTGGTCACGGCCCAGGATATTGCCCCGAATTCCGAGATGAAGCTGACTTACACGAAGGACAGCCAGGGAAAGGAATATTCGAACCTGGTCGACAGCCAGACCTATCAGACCATCACGCTCTACGTGCATAAGCTGAACATCCCCTATCCGGAGACAGCTGCTGCAGTCATGGAGACAGAAACAGAATATGACACCGCTGCAGAAAGCGTATCGGATGCCTCTCCGGTCATCGCTGACGGTACCGTCATGAGCCATGGGGATGTCCTGTACCGGTATACCGGCGACGGGAAAGTCGAGATTGTTGGATATACCAAAGCCCAGAGCTCCATGTCCATCCCCTCGGAAATTGATGGAAGAGACGTAACCCGTATTGCAGACGGAGCATTTGAAAACTGTACCGCAATGAAAAGCCTGCTCAACTGGGCGGACATTGAGTACATCGGCGCGTCCGCCTTCAAAGGCTGCTCCGGTCTGAAGGACATCAGCATTCCCGGCGAAACTTCCTTTATCGGGGAATCCGCCTTTGAAGGCTGTTCCAGCCTGAAGACCGTCATCATGTGGGGTGAGCCGGCCAGCATTGAAAAGAATACCTTCAAAGACTGCACCAGACTGACAGACATCAGCCTGCCCGGAAGCGTGACCTGCATCGGAGAGTCTGCCTTTGAAAACTGCAGCAACATGAGTACCGTGATTATCTGGGGAGACATCACAAGTATCCGGAAAAACGCTTTCAGAAACTGCAGCAGCCTGGATGACGTGAGCATCCCCAGCAGCTGCACCGTCATCGGAGAGTCCGCATTTCAGGGCTGTACGGATCTGGACACGGTCATAATCTGGGGCGATACCAACATTGAAAATTCAGCTTTCCGCGGCTGCACCAGTCTGGAAGAAATCAGCATTACCAGCGGTACGGATTACATTGGTGATTATGCCTTTGAAGGCTGCTCCAGCCTGGAAAACGTCCTCCTGTGGGGGCGCAGCACCCGAATCGGAAAGGATGCCTTTGCAAACTGCCCAAAGCTGAAGAACATCCCGCGCTGAAGACCGCCATATCCTCCGACAGCCATTATCGCGGCTTGCTGTGCAAGTCCGGATAATCATACGGACACCGCAGATCCAGGATTACCCCAATATGTAAAAAAGCCCGTTTTTCAACAGCTTCAGAAGTTTGTTTGCAAAAAAGTCACGGAAGATGTCCGGATGTGGCAGCAGCTTGACTTGACAAAATTGAAAAAAAGAATACAATAAGCCCTACAGCGTGTGGCTAACAGCGTAAATCCAACTGTGGCCAGCACTCTTTTTATGTTCAGAACGTCTGCCGCAGCGGAACCAGCTGACGGTCAGACGTTATTTTTTTGCCTGCAGGCAGGAGGAAATACCCGTGGAACATAAGGAGAACAACTTTCTGGAAAAAGAACCCGTCGGCAAGCTGATGATGCGATATGCAGTCCCATGCATCATTTCATTATTGGTTGCCGCGCTTTATAACATTGTAGACCAGATATTCATCGCAAACGCGACATATCTCGGCTCCTATGGAAATGCCGCCAATACGGTGGTATTCCCGCTGACCGTCGTTGCCCTGGCAATTGCCGTCATGATCGGCGACGGAGCATGTGCCTTCGTCTCCATCAGCCTTGGCGCGGGCAGAAAAGAAGAGGCGCACAGATCCATCGGCAGTGCCGTGGTGCTGTGCGTGATTCTCAGCCTGATTGTAACGGCGGTCTACCTGATCTTTGCCAATGGCATCCTGACAGCCTTCGGCGGCCGGGTCAATGAAGAAACCTTCCAGCAGGCCCGGAGCTACTTCTTCTGGATTACGGTCGGCCTGCCTTTCTATATGTTCGGCCAGGCCATGAATCCCATCATCCGTTCCGATGGCAGCCCGCGGTTCGCCATGGTATCCACCCTGGCCGGTGCTGTGGTGAACATCATTCTGGACCCCATTTTCATCTTCGTTTTCCGGTGGGGCATGATGGGCGCAGCCCTGGCGACGATTCTGGGACAGATTCTGACAGCGGTACTGGCCATCTGGTATCTGTGCCACATGAAGGCAGTGAAACTGCAGAAGGAAAGCTTCGGCCTGCACCCCGGTCTGGCCAGGCAATACCTGGCACTGGGAATGACCAGTTTCCTTTCCCAGATTTCCCTGGTAGCAGCCATGATGGCCATCAACAACATGATCCGGAAATACGGCGCACTGGACGCCGCGTCCTCCGCTCCGCAGTACGCCCAGATTCCCATGGCCGTAGTGGGCATCGTGATGAAGTTCTTCCAGATCGTCATCTCCATCGCCGTAGGCATGGCCGCAGGCTGCATCCCGGTGGTAGGCTACAATGTCGGCGCAGGCAGGAATGACCGGGTAAAGGCGCTGTTTACCCGCCTGCTGATCGGGGAATTCACCGTAGGTGCCGCGGCCCTGATCATCGTGGAGTTCTTTCCCCGGCAGCTCATCGGCATTTTCGGCGCGGCCAACGAGAGCCAGGCGTACACCGATTTTGCCATCAAGGCCTTCCGCACCTACCTGTGCCTGATGCCCCTGGCCACAGTGAACAAAGGCACCTTCATCTACCTGCAGTCGGTGGGCAAGGCACTGGCTTCCACGATGATTTCCATGGTGCGGGAAGTGATTTTCGGTGTGGGCTTTGCCCTGCTGCTTCCGCTGTGGTTCGGGCTGGACGGCGTGCTGTACTCCATGCCGGTGTCCGACCTGCTCACCTTTCTCGTCGCCGCCTGCGTCATTGCTGCCACCTACCGGCAGCTGTCCGTGCCTGCCTCCGTGCCTGTAAAAGAGGATACAAATGCTGCTTCTGTTGATGGCGATGCCCTGACTGACCGGGTCGTGGTTATCGGACGCAGCTACGGTGCGGGCGGCCGCACCATCGCCCAGAAGGTCGCCAGTGCGCTGAATGTTCCCTATTATGATTCGCAGCTGCTGGCCAAAGCCGCCCAGGAAAGCGGTCTGAGCCTGAAATATCTGGAAAGCCAGGACGAGCAGAGCATTACCCTTCCGACGATCTATCAGAGCATCGGCTTCGGAACCCCAAATTATGTGCCCCTGGAGCAGAAAGCCGCCAATGCCCAGCGGGAGATCATTGAAAAAATCGCTGCGGAAGGCCCCTGTGTCATTGTTGGTCGGCGCGCCGATATCCTCCTTCGAGACAAGGTGAAGGTTCTTTCTGTCTTCATCTGTGCATCCCGGGATAACCGCATCCGTCACATTATGAAACGCGAAGGAATGAATGAGAAAGAAGCCAGCGTGCGCATTGCCAAAGCCGACCGTGAAAGAGCAGCGTATTATAATCAGGCGGCGCAGGGCAGATGGGGTGAACCTGAAAGCTATGACCTGTGCATCAATACTGACCATATTTCCGCCGACGATGCTGCCGCTTTGATAATAAGCACTGCAGCCGGGCATGAAAACTGATCACGGCCCGCTTCCTGTTTTCTGTGTTTCCAGTGCTGTATAACAAAGCGCCTGCCTCCTGAGAACCAAACGTCAGCATGGCTCAGGGGACAGGCGCTTTCCTGTTGAGATAAACAGCGGAATGGAAACCGGTACGGCTCAGCAGCCGGAAATCATATGTGGCATTTTTTCAGCCGGCAGCAGGAACAGCCGGTTCTGCATCGCCTGTCATATAGATGTTCAGTCCAAACATCCCGTTTTCTGACTGGATACGGATGCCGCCATGGTATTTCTCGGCAATCATCCGGATACTGCGAAGGCCATAGCCATGGTAGCCCGGTTCCCGGGTCTTCGTTGTCCCGGGAAGGCCGTCCTGCCGCAGGGACACATCGTTTCCGGTATAATTCATACAGCTGATGTAGACAAACTCACCGCGCCGCTCCAGCACCATGCTGATCTGGCGCTTTTCCGGCGGTTCCAGTGCCTCCACCGCCTCAATGGCGTTATCCATGAGGTTGCCGAAGAGGGAATAGACATCCATGGTGTCCATGAAGCGGAGGCCTGCACCGTTGCCCATAACGGTCAGCGTGATGCCCTTTGATCTGCACAGCATCTGCTTTTCATTCAGCACGATATCAAGCACATCCAGCCCTGTTTCGTAGGTGCTTTCATAGCTGTCAATCAATGTCCGCATCGCGTCCAGTTCTTCCTGCGGCAGACGCTTTTCCAGATATCTCAGCTTGTGCTTCAGGTCATGGTACTTGATGTTCATCTGTTCCGCGTTCTCGCGGCTGAGCTCATATCGGCGCCGTTCCTCCTCGTTAATGCGCCGGAGCACCAGCATTTCGCTCTGCGTACGCACGGACTCGTGCACATAGAACTCGACAAACAGCGCGAGTGTACAGCAGACGATGGCGTAAAGCGCCGTGCAGAGTGTCATGTAGGCATTGACAGGGCCGCCCAGCCGGAGCAGGCGCGTGATCCCGATGCAGATCAGCACGATGAGCACCGCCACAACAATCATGCGCCTGTCGCCGTCCTCGTAGATACGCCGCCGCGCCACCCACTGCCCGACAGTGATCCATACCAGCAGGTACACCACAGCGGCAGTCATGAGCTCAACGGCCAGTTCGTCCGGCCTGGTCCTGAACGGAATCAGGCTGACCAGACGGTAGATCTGAAAGCTGATGTGCTGCACGGCCACTCCGGCCACGCAGCCTGACAGGACAGCCATGGCACCGGCGTCAAAGGACAGCCGCATGCCGAGAAAACTGATGCAGATGGTCAGCAGAAGGCCGGCAAAATTCATAAACGTGGACGGATTCCATGCCCTGATGAAATGAAGGTTGATGAAATTCGTCCCCAGAATCATCACAAAAGCCGCCAGAATACGCAGGATAAAATGCCGGCGTTTCGGAAAGGGATACAGGAAGATGATCTCCGCAAAAAACAGCTGAAAGCCGTATGAAAAATTGCTCAGCATTTTTGTCACAGCTCCTTTGCACGCTGTGTGCCGCTCAGGTAGCAGGCGAGAGCCCGCTTCAGTTCGCTGCGGAGAATATGCGCAACGATCAGTGTTTCCCCGTCCACCACACAGGTGTCTCCTTCAATCTTTGTCAGCATCCTCATATTGATGACCAGGCCCCTGTCACAGCGGAAGAACGCCGGGTCATTCAGCTTTTTCTCTGCTGCTGCCAGGGAGATATACTCGGTGTAATTGCCTTCCCGTGTATGGTATATGACGTAGTGCCCGCTGACCTCCAGATAGCGGATCCTGTGCGTATCCAGATACACGGTGCTGCCTTTGTCCCGGACCTCGATGGCGGTTTTCTTCCGGGAGGATATCCGCCCCAGTGCCCGCTGCATCTTCAGGTGGAATGCATACGGATCCAGCGGCTTCACGACAAAGTCCAGCGCGTCCACCTCATATCCGTGCAGGGCCATCTGGGCAAGGTTGGTCACAAAGATAAGCAGTACGCCGGGATCGGTTTTCCGCAGCTCTCTGGCAGCGCTCATGCCGTCCATGCCACGGGAAAACTGGATGTCCATAAACACAATATCATACTGCTGTTCAAACATCATCAGGAACTGGTCAGCCGACTCATATTCCTGCACCGAGAACGAGATGCCCTGCTGCTTTTCCACGTAGGCCAGGCATGATTTCAGGCGTTCCCGCTCGGCAAGTTCATCGTCAACGATGGCAATATCCAGCACTGTGCGCTCTCCTTTCCGTTGGATGCATTCAGCATAGCATGTTTTCCGGATACAGACAAGAACGGGATATGCACCGCTTTCAAGGGGTGCATATCCCGGAGGGATAAAGCCGGATCAGGCGGCTTTCCTGTTCCGACGGATTTCGGAGACCACAAACCAGGCAATCGCTGCCGCGTTCAGAACACCGAAGCTGATCATGGCAGCCTTCATCCAGTTCTGCCAGGGCGGGGTGATCTTCACGATCCGGGTGTTGGCGGAGTAGCCGCTCATGGCGTTGGAGTGCACCACCGTGTAGAGGATACGCTTGGTAGACTCCCGCATGGCCTGGCCCACATTGCCGTACTCACCGCTGCCACCGGCTGCCTTGGGCGCGTAGTCCTGGAAGGTGTGGGTCCCGCCGGTGTAGTCCGTGGCGTCATCCGCATAGTCATACTCGTTCAGGTCGGTGGCCTGGGTGTACACGTTGACAATGCGGGAGACATAGGCTTCGCCATGGGCGCCGTCGGTCATGTCGCCGGCGCAGTCGGTCTCCACAATGCCGGGCATGCCGCACTCGTTGCGGAGGAAGCGCTGAGCAAAGTTAACGCAGTTTGCCACGGCCTGCGGTCCCATCCGGGAGAAGGAGGTCATGACGTTGTAGGAACCGCCCTCGGCGATGGCCAGCTCGAAGGCCCGGAAGTAGTTCTCCCGCAGGGTCTGCTCCGTGGTCCAGACCTGCACGCCGTGGCGGGCGGTCTCAGACTCGTTCATGGCGCAGTGCTTCAGATAGGTGTGGATACCCATGGACTCGATGCCTCTGACCTCGGGGATCGTGATCAGACCGGAGAGCATGGCATCCTCAGAGAAGTATTCGGCCGCTCTGCCGATGTAGGGAGAACGCTGAATGTTCAGGCCGACGCCCAGGATACCGGAGTTTCCGGCCCAGAAGCCTTCCTCACCGATCTGCCTGCCCACCCTGGCTGCCACTTCCTTGTTAAAGGTTGCGGCCAGAATGCCGTTGGAGGAGAAGCCGGTGAACTCATAGCGGCTGGTCAGGTCAGGATCGTTAATCCGTGCGGCGTAGGGGTTCGGTGCAATGCCGCACCAGGGGTTGGGCTCCAGTTCACCGATGGTGAAGGGGAGGTTGAAACCGTTGGGACCGTTTTCGTCCTCGCCGGCGGGTTTGGCAATGCTCTCGACTGCGACAGTCTTGTGACGGCCGTTGGAGAGCAGGTGCACGGTTTCCTGCCAGGTCATCTGGTCCAGCAGCTGGTCCCACATGGGAGAATCGTAGGGCTCATTCATCAGATCAATCAGGCGAAGACCGTTGTCCGCACCGTACGTGGGATATTCGCCGCCCTTGGCGATCATCTTGTCTGCGTTCATCTGGTCCCGCAGTTCATCCGCCAGGAACTGGGTCATCAGCAGCTTTTCGTACGGCTTGATCAGCCTTCCGTCAGCGTCTCTGGTGCACAGGTGCACCGTGCCTTCCCAGTCATCACGGCTCATGTAGGCAACGCTGTTGTCGCCCTTGCCGGCATAGGTGTTTATATCGGCGAATTCAAAGGAGTTCTCAATGGGCAGCTCAGTTTTGTCTGAGAAAGCGTAGGTGGTGGTATCCAGCTCATAGTGAGTATTGTACACCAGGTCTGCGCGTCCTTCAGCGTCCATGCGGTTATCGGTGTTCCCGGGGTTCCTGCCCTGGAAAGCCAGCAGGCTGTTCACGGCAGCGTGGGCGTCATGGCTGACGATCAGCTGGTAGTCGCCGGGGGTCAGCACATAGGTGCCTGCACCGAAGGTATCATAAGTGCGCAGGTTTTTCTCGGGCACCCTTATCTCGACGGTCTGCTTTTCGCCGGGCTCCAGCTTCTTTGTCTTGCCAAACTCCACAAGCTGGACGGAAGGCACCTGAATCCGGTTCTCCTTCTCATAATCACCGTAGGGTTTCGCGACATAGACCTGTACCGGTGTCTTGCCGGCCACGCTGCCGGTGTTGGTGACGTCAACCTTTACCGTGTAGTCGCTGCCGCTCTTTGCCACGCTCAGGTTGTCAAACCGGAAATCCGTGTAGGAGAGACCATAGCCGAAGGGATAGGCCACGACCTTACCGTACTGGAAATCGCCCGTCTTATCCCTGCCGTTCACATAGTCTTCGTACCTGGTCTCGGTATACTTATACCCCATGTACATGCCTTCCTGATACACGATGTAGGTCGTGAAGGAGGAATGGTTGTTGCCGGGATCTTCCGTAAATCCGAAGTCAGCATAGTTGCCATACTGGAAGTAGTAGTTCTGGTCTGTGATGTTGCTGTTGACGGGGTTCAGCAGGTTATCTGTCCAGAGGGTTGTGGAGAGTCCGCCGCTGAAGTTCTCTTCTCCAACCAGCAGTCTGGCGACGGAGATCGTGCCGAATTCGCCCACGGCGCCGGCCCAGACACAGGCGTCAATGTCATACTCGTCATTTACAAGGAAATCGAGCTGGATCGTGTTCGCCATGTTCAGGATCAGGACGATGCTCTTGATATTGCCCTTCTCCTTTTCTTCCTTCAAACCGGCCAGAATCTCCTTTTCCTGGGGGCTGAGCTGCAGATAGTCGCCGTTCGTACCGTCTGTCGTATGGGTTTTGGTGTGATCCATGCTGTATTCGCCCGGCGTCTGGGAAGAGGTGGCGGGCAGATCGCTGCCCTCGCCGCCGGCGCGTTTGATGATCATGATGGCCGCGTCGCCGTACTGGGCCAGATCCTGGTATCCCTCAGAGGCGCGGATCACGTCCATGGGCACTTCGTTGATCATGAATCCGCTGGCAGCATAATCCCCCTTGGGGGTGGGATCGCCGCGGCCGGGCGAGTAAGTCCAGGCGGTGTACTGGTCTGCCATCTTCCTGTTCACATTCAGGTAGGGCGTGCCGGGAACCTTTGCGGACTTGATGGCCGAGTTTTCCTTCTCATAATGAACGCCGTCAAAGGCCTCCACCCAGCTGATTGCATTATCGGAAATGATACCGCCGGAACCGCCGGCACCGTAGTTGGGCGAGCCGGAAGCGCCGCCGAACAGGGTGACGCTGGCCCCCCTGGCCAAAGGCAGCACATTATTGTCGTTCTTCAGCAGAACGGTGCCTTCCAGCTGCTCTTCCATCTGGATGAGATATCCGCCATACACCAGATCGCGGATGCTCTTGTAATCCGTGCTGAAGTACTCGGCGCTGTCTGTGCTGTCGCCGGTGTTCTCCACCACATAGTCCTTCTGGTTTAGCGCCCCTGTGATGGTATTGGCATTTGCCATGCAGATGTTATTCGCAGTGACAGAGAATCCGAACAGGAACACAAAGATGACGATCAGAACCTTCTGAAGCGTTCTTTTTCCGGAGCTTTTCATTTCTTCATCCCCTCCTTGTTGACAACCTGAGGCAGGAAGACAGTCACCAGACTTGCAATGAAGCACAGGACAAAGAAGACGGATGTGATCACAAACCTCGGATCCAGCGCCTTCAGGTCAATGCCCACATACACTACAACCACGTACATGTAGATAATCTGGATATACAGCATCAATGCGGCAAATGCAGTCACCGCCATGCATGCAGCCCCCAGTTCATACTTTCTGGCAAATGCCAGCGCAACGCCAAGGGCGCCTCCCACCAGCAGCAGAATGAACGCCGCCCAGGACATGTAACGTTCCTGATTGCCGTAGCAGACCGCATACACGGCGGCGGTGGCAGCAGACAGCGCTGCCATGGCAAGTGTTGCGATCATTCCGGCGCGGTTCTTCGTGACAGATTTCGCAGGGCTCATAGAGCAAACCTCCTTTATTTTTTGACCTTATTTTATCCATACTTTCCGTCAAGATTTCTTCTACAGCGGGAAATATGCGTTTTTCAGCATGAAATTGATCTCTGTCATGTTTCCCTTTTTGCTGCCGTCTGTAATCCGCGAAAATAAAAACGGAGTCTGCGCTATGGAAAGCGCAGACCCCGGGATACAAAGCAGCAGGAGAGGCATAATTGCACCTGGAGCGGTTATAGGCTCATGCTGCTGAGAAGCTGCTTTTATATACAGGAAAACTTTTCGACGGGAGGTGTATCACGGAAATCACAGAGATGAACCGCTGAACTGCAGATATGCAGGGCCTCTCCCTTTACCGGGGGGCGGCCCTTTTGAAACTGGAACAGGTCAGCCATTCTGATGGATAAAGATAAAGAGTCCTGTATCCTCATCGAATACGGCAAATTCAAAGCCGCTGGCTGCTCTTCCTAAAAAACTGAAGTATCCCGTTATGACAGGTTCATAACCTTTCGAAGGAGCAGTTTCGTGATAGAAGTACGCGTCAAAAACAACAGCCTCCGAAATCATTTGTTTGACCAGAGAAGGGGTACCAGGTTATATCCACAAAATCACAATAATCCTCAGATGAAAGGGATTCAGCATGCCAGCCTTCGGTGCTGCGGATGAGCTCCATCAGTTCTCTTCTTTCTGAATCGGTTACTTCAAAGAATGTCTGGCTGTACCTATCGCGCCCGATATGGCTTCCATGGAAAACAAAATTCGGAACGAAGTCCCGTTGGATATTTGTAATACGCAGCGCGTTGCGTGCCTTCGCATGTTCCTCTTTATATGGTTCATCGACAGAAGCGGCGATTTTTCCCAAAGCAAAGGCTGCAAACAGCATTCCAATAACAGCACAGACACTCAGCAGGCGTTTTATCCTTCCCCTGCAGCCGTTCCCGGTCTCCTTCATTCCGTTCCTCCACTCAATTATTTCCGGACGACCCCATCCATCCTCATAACGTCACCGACAGGAAGCAATCCGCATTTTTCCATCATTGCCGGATTACCTTGATCCGGTGTTTTTCAGAATCTCGATGAGATCCTTCCATTCTGTGAGGACTGTCACATCCTTATCGGCCATCCCCTGGGAAGGATGCCCCCGTCCGGTCCTGCTGTCAGCAGGACCCTGATAGAAAACAGCTGTCATTCCGGCATTCTCTGCACCTTCCACATCTGTGGCATAGGTATCCCCGCAGAACCATACTTCTTCCGGTTTCAGGTTTGCCTTTTCCAGTGCAATCCGGAAAAGCCTCGGATCCGGTTTTCTCAGCCCATAATCGCTGGATGCAAGAATGCATTCAAAATGATGATCCGGGAGCAGTACATTGATTCTTCTCCGAAGGGCTGCTCCGGTCCATCCGATGTTACTGATTACTCCCGTGCGGATACCATTCTCATTCAGGAACGACAGCAGCTCACAAACATCCGGTAACAGGCACTCCGCGGTCATGGGCGCTGTATGATCCCAGAAAATGAATTCCGCTTCTTCATAGGAAATACCCAGTTTGATACCATGAAGTTCATATTTCAAACGGAGCATCTGGATTTCCGTGGGCTCCGAGCCAAAATCCCGGACCGGCTGAAGAGACCGGAAGTAATTCCTTTCCCAGGAAGAGAGCTCTTCCGGCGTATAATGATGGGGATTTGCGGTCACATGCTCAAAAAGGGCCTTTTCGCCTCTCAGCATATCCCAGCCCGGTTCACAGAGCAGTGTTCCGCCATAATCAAAAAGAATCATCTTTGGCTTCTGTTTCATGGAAGTTCCTCCCCCTGAATCCTTTTTCTTCCGCCTGCCGGCCTTTTGCAGTCCGTTTCTTTGGATATAGCCGTTTTTTCGTAAGCAGGCGATGGGATTCATCCCTGTCGTTCCTGCATATCCGGGGAACATCTGCTGTGCTGCTGTCTCCCGCCTCACAGGCCCGTTTCCCGTTTTTGATTATATCATATGGGGAATACTCTGCAAAAACTCCGGATGCTTCTCTGTACCTCTGCCGGCATCGCGGGCGTCTGCCTTCACTGCTCCGGCGGCCTGTATCTGCCGTGCTCACTGGCCGTGTACGGTACACGATGATATCCGCAGTCTGCAGTATTTCTCTCATCGCATGTATTCGTTTTTTCCTTGACAGTTTGATTTCGACATTTATAATCTGATTATGGATGGCATGAACTGGCCCCGGCTTATAGACGCTGGCTTTCATGTTTCCATTACTGAAGCAGATACCGGATAATGATAACGGGACAGGCGAAGAAACGGAAAAGCTCAGGAATCATATATTAACCGTTTTCATCTCAAAGAGGCTGTTACTGTCCTGTCAGGGCATCACACAGGCGTATTTGCTGTCAGGGAAAATCCCGTATTGTCCGAATGATTCTTCTCCGGAAAGGATGTATCTGTATCCGGTTTCTCCGCCTGCGGGATGCGGAGAGGAATGCCGGGGACTGGGAGGCCATATGATTATCGCAGCAATAATTTTCAGACTGCATGCGCCGTGGGTTCATAGTCTGAAAGAAAAAAGAATGGTTGTCAAAAGCCTTGTCACGCAGCTGCAGAACCGGTTTCATGTTTCTGCCGCCGAAACGGATGAGCAGGATACACACCAGATCATTGTCATCGGCGCAGCGGCTATTGTTCCGCATAACGCCATGGCAGATAGATTAGTCAACTACCCACCACTTAAGCCAAAAGGCTGGAAGTGGGGGCTTGAAACAGAGTCCGGTTGACTAGCCAAAGGTCTGCGGGACCTATGTTGAAAGCGTCATAACACCCATGGACGTATCACCAAATCCATGGCTCTGTTGACCGCATATTAAAAGCTCTGATGGGGAGGAGCGGTGTGGCGGTC
>CAMVHE010000005.1 GCA_947167215.1 uncultured Clostridia bacterium | reverse complement strand
CAGCGCCGATGGTACTTGGCTGGAGACGGCCCGGGAGAGTAGGTCGTTGCCGGATTCCATATGAACACCCAAGGTTTCCTTGGGTGTTTCTTTATGCAATAATGCAATGAAACTTGCATGGTAATATTGAATGTTCGAGGTTCTTTTCATTTTCTCACATCGGACATACTGCTGAAAAATATGGAGCTTTCTGTTTCAAGGCAATCCTCAAAACCGCCTGAGGATGCTTCTGTGTAATGGACAGAGACACCTTCAGGCGGCATGATCTTATTTGGTTGTCTAAGATTCTGAACGGAAATTATCAGAGCACAAAATACATCGTAAGTCGTGATGGATTGATCTTTGAGTTGGTCTTGTTTCCTTTTTGTTTCTGAAATCAGAAATTCCCGAGAGTGATCCCTTCACACTGACAAAGCAATTCCAGCTTGCATTCCGGTGCCTGGTCTGGCATGGCTTCAATCAGGCTCTGCGGATCTCCACGATGTTTTGCAAATGTCCAGAAGTGGCATGGAATGAGAATCCTGCTTCCCAGCATTCCCGCATAACGTGCAGCTTCCGGACCGTTCAGGTTTCCGTAAGCTCCATTGATCGGCAGAATAGCTACTTCGGGTTTTGCGGACAGTGCCATCTGCAGGCGGTCTTCTGTCAGACTGGTGTCCCCTGAAAAATAAACCTTGAAGTCCTGGAAATCCAGTATGAACCCAAGGGCTTCTGCCGCCAGGCTTCCGTGATCACAATCTACCGGTATGAGCGTGAACCCATCCAGAGTTACGGGAACACCTTTCTTCAGAACTGTGACCCTTTCCATATCAAAGCCACTTTCCCGGATTTTCCCTGCGGTAACCACATTTGTGAAGACGTGAGTATTTGGATTGCTTACAAGCCCGGGAAATGAATCCACATCATAGTGATCTTCATGTTCATGGGAAATGAGCAGATAATCAGGAGCGAGTTCCTCCGGAGTACAGGGCGGAGGCATAAGACGCTTGTATCCCAGACCTTCCTGGGGAATGCTGTGCCAGACATATTCAGAAAGATAGGGATCAATACCGATAGTTTTTCCATTTGGCAGCTTTAGAAGAAACCCTGCTTGCCCGAGCCAAAAGAGAGAAACGGTCTTTGCTGAAGTATTGGTTTCATGTACTTTCTTCATAAACGCGTTCATCATATTTTACCTCCATTTGCATTTTGGAAAAGGTAACGGTACAATGTTTAACCGAAGTATACATGTTTTTCCATGGAAAGTCCACACATTACTTTGTGATTGAAAATAAGGTAAATGGTGTGGATGAAAGGATCTGAAATTACGATGGATAATAAAAGAGTGACCATATACGACCTTGCAGAATCGCTGGGTGTTTCTGTCGCCACTGTCAACCGGGCCCTGACAGGCAAGGGAAGAATCAGCAAGGAAACGAAAAGAAGAGTTTTTGAGGCAGTGGAGAAATCAGGATACAAGCCTAATTCCCATGCACGCAGTTTAAATCGGAAACCCATACGCCTGGCTGCCCTGGCATCTACTAACTTCCCCGACTTTCATCGGACGATCCTGGAAGGAATACGTGCGGCCCAGAGCGAACTGGAAGATTATAATATAGATGTAACTTATTATGATGTTTCCGATGGTGCAGCAAACACGGAAAAAGGAAAAGAAAGGCTGAATCAAGCCCTGCAGACCATTGCTGAAAATGGATTCGAGGGGCTCATGATCTGCGCCAGAGAAGTAGAAAATTTCGCTCTTCTTAAGGAAAAAGGAATCCGAATCTGCACCATCGTCAATGATGTGGATAAATCTCTTCGTAATTTCTGCGTTCGCTATAATGGATATACGGCAGGAAAAATGGCCGAAGAAATACTGTGGTGGAGTACCAAGGGAGAAAAACAGGTAGCTATTTCCACAGCAAGCGTCGGAAAACACGGAATTCATAAAGAGATACTTGCCGGTTTCCGTGAGCAGATGAAGATCACGCCGGTTAACGTGGTCGAAGTCTGTCACAATCATGATGATCCGTTACAGGCATATGAACAGACAAAGGATCTGCTGAGAATGCATCCGGATCTGGGAGGCATTTACGTGGATTCATTCAATTCCCTTGGAGTAATCCATGCGGTAGAGGAATCCGGGAAAAGCATCAGACTGGTAACCTCTGATATTTATGACCAGCTGAGGGGATACATCGAGCGGGGTTTTGTGAATGCTTCCATTTTCCAGGATCCCTATGCGCAGGGACACGAGGCATTGGTAAATCTCTATCATTTTATTGCAGAGGGGGAGGTAATACCGGATACCTTGACCATGCCTCCCAGAATTATCATGCGCAGCAACCTCGAATTGTTCCGGGAAGGAAAGGAAATATACAGATAGCACAGCTGATGTGCAGCATAAAGCAGGATGTTGAATCCTGCTTTTTAATTTAAAAAAGGAGTCCGGATATATGAAGGAACAACAATCGGAAAAAGTTATTAAATAATAATCAATTTAGCAAACATGAATAAAACAATAGTAAAGATAGCACTGAAATATGTGGGAAATGCACAAAACAATAATTCAGAATGACAAAAAAATGACGATTTTCCCTATATCAAGATGAATTTTTATATCTTTTTTCCAAAAAACCTCTTTACAATGTTATGGAAGAGTGGTATATTATGCACAACGAAAAAGACAGAGAAAAAACGACTTTGAATTAACGAATCGTATCTCTTCCCATACGACCGACTTGGTAGTCCAGATGCAATAGACAGAACGACAGGGTTTTATTGAGAAGTTGGGCTGACAAGTTATATTTTTAGCAGAACGCGAAACCGATTACGCAAATCTTTCGGTGCGCCATAAAAAAAATAACAGATAATGAGATATTATTTCCAAATACATGTAGCGTTTTATTTTCTTATGCGCGTAACCGATTACACAACATAGGAATACATCAATCCACAAATATATCAGAAATTATTTAATTGAGTTTAATAATCTGCGTAATCGATTCCACATATCAAATTTGGTATCTACTCTGTCTATCAGAGTAAGAATATATTAATGAGAGGAGAACCCTACTATGAAGAAACTGTTTGTGATCATGTTGGCGTTGGTCCTTTGTCTGAGCGCAACGGCGCTGGCAGAGAGCTTTAACCCGGCAGACTATCCTGTAGCTATCTGCATGGATAACATGAACCACCCGGTTCACCGCATTGTGCAGCTTGGTTTCTTGAAAGCTGCTGAGGCACTCGGATACACCGATGCCAAGGTTATCGGAACCGAAGGCGGCGACAGCTCCGAAGCTTTCGCAGCCGCGACGAATTTTGCAGCACAGGGCGGCAAAGGATTGCTGCTGTGGGCAGGCGACTCCGGATGCTATGAGACCATCGCAGAATGCGCATCTGAAGGCGTAACGGTTGGCATCCCGCACTTCAATCATCAGCAGGAAGACGGAAGCTATCCGGAAGGACTGGCTTTCAACATGGCTTGCGACCCGATTCTCTATGGCAAGCAGGTTGCTGAGCTGATGGCAGAGAAACTGTCCGGCAAGGAAGGCTCTGTTGCTCTGACCCAGAATACCAAGAACGTCACCGAGAATGCTGCTACCGAATCCTTCATTGCTACTTGGGAAGAGCTGAAGGGCGCCGGAACCTATGATCTCTCCAAGATCACGGTACTGCCGGTTGAACTCGAAGGCGGCGTTGTTGACAGCGCAACGGCTATTAACCTGAGCATCATTCAGGCACATCCTGACATCATTGGTGCATTCGGAACCACCGGTAACTCCCCGATCACCTGGGCAGACGCAGCAACCAAGGCCGGATACGAAGATGGCGCTCTGGTTCTGGTCGGCATGGATGCCACCGAGGGCAACCTGAATTATCTGGAAGCTGGCAAGGTAACTGCTATCGTAGCACAGCCCCTCTACGACGAAGCTTACAAGACCATGGAATATCTTGATAAGATCTTCCGCGGCGAAGAAGTTCCGATGTGGACCGACCTGGAAGCTCCTGTTGTAACCAAGGATGGAGAAGGCAAGAACGGACTGGCCTTCCATCGTGACATCGCAGCACAGGTTGCGGAATTCTTCAAATAATGGATTGATTGTCTTCTGAAATGACAGTTGACTAATGCTCCGGTGGGCTTGCCTCATTCATGGGGCGAGTCCACCGGACTTTTTATTCTTCAGACCGACGAACCTGGTCAGAAAGGCAGGTGAAGAATATGGAGTATGTCCTCGAAGCGGTGGAAATCACCAAGAAATTTCCAGGTGTTCTTGCAAATGATAAGGTATGCCTTAATGTGAAACGCTCAGAGATTCTGGGTCTGATAGGAGAAAATGGTGCAGGAAAATCTACCCTTCTTAAGGTGCTGAATGGAATCTATCCGCATGGTTCTTATTCGGGAACGCTGAAACTGGAAGGAAAGGAAATTCGTCCATCAAGTCCGCATGACGCAATGAATCTGGGAATAGGATATGTTCCGCAAGAAATCAATGTGCTCAAGAATTTCAGTGTGGCTGAGAATATCTACATGTCGGATCAGCGTATGGAGAGAGGAAAAGCAAAATCCCATTCTCCATTTTCAAATTTCCGTGAAATGTATATCGCAGCTGAAAAACTTCTGAAAGACAATCATATTCAGCTCGATACGCATGCAGATGTTCGCAAACTGTCCATTGGACAGCAGCAGATGCTGATGATTGCTAGAGCCCTTGCTACAAATCCGAAGGTTCTTATCCTCGATGAACCCACGACATCATTGTCTGACCAGGATGTGGAACAGCTGTTCAGGGTAATCCGGAAACTGAAGGAAAAAGGAACCGGCATTATCTTTGTTACCCACAAACTCGCAGAGATTATGGAACTGACAGACCGTGTCACGATTCTCCGTGATGGAAAGAATATCTCTACTTTTGAAAAGTCAGAATATGATGCCGGTGTGATTATCCATGATATGATCGGGCGCGACATTACCAATATGTATGAGAAGCGGGACAATCCCATCGGGCAGGAAGTTCTTCGGGTGGAAAATCTGACGATTGAACATCCCTATATTTCAAAACGGAATCTGGTGGAAGGCGTTTCCTTTAATGTACGGGCCGGAGAGGTTGTCGGTCTGGCGGGCCTGGTGGGTGCCGGCCGCAGCGAAGTCTGCATGGGCATCTATGGCATGATGCCGATCAAGAGCGGCAACATCTATCTCTATGGTGAAAAGAAGAATATCCGCTCGACGGAGGACGCTGTAAAAAGCGGCATAGGCTTCGTCAGTGAAGATAGAAAAAAGTATGGCCTGAATTTTGTCTGGGATATTGGAAACAACATAGGAATTTCCAATCTGGGTGCGGTCAGCAACGGTCCTGTTGTCAGCAGGAAAAAAATGGCGAAGCGCACACATGATTTCTTTGAAAAGCTTCGCGTGAAAGCGAAGAACATCTCGATCAAGGTAAATACCCTCTCGGGCGGCAACCAGCAAAAGGTTGTTATTGCAAGATCCCTGAATACGGACCCGAAAATCATTATTCTGGATGAGCCGACGAAAGGCATCGACGTAGGTTCGAAAAACGAAATATATGCGATTATCAACCAGCTGGCAAAAGAAGGAACAGCGGTGGTGATGATTTCCTCTGAATTGCCGGAGCTTATGGGCATGAGCGACCGTGTCGTCGTGATGGCGGAAGGCAGAAAGGTCGGCGAACTGCAGGGGGATGAAATCACGGATAAGCGCGTTATGGAAATGGCTACAGTGACATTCAAGAAGATCGGAGAAAAAGAAGGAAAGCAGGCATAGAGGCTGTTGCTTTGAAGCTGAAGGGAGTTGATTTCGTGGAAACGAAAATGACAAACAAAGAAGCCGAAAGGAAGCTCAGAAATAAAAGCAGTATTGGCCTCAAACTGCTGCTGACACCGGAAATAGGCGTATTGCTCCCTATTCTGGTATTGTGCATCATTACGGCTTCTCTCAATAAAACTTTTCTTACATGGAAATATTTTTCAACCATCCTGACAGGATCCATCTTTATCGGGGCAGCTGCGCTTGGAGAAGCACTGATCATCATGGTGGGAGAAATTGACCTGTCAATCGGTATGAATGGATGTCTTGCGGGCATCATGATGGGCGTGGCATGTCAGAAATGGGGACTGCCTCTGATCCCCTGCCTCTGTATCTGCCTGCTTTCCGGTGCCCTGATAGGAATGATCAATGGACTGTGTGTGACGCGCTTCCACTTAAGTTCATGGATTACGACACTGGCGACACAGTATCTGTGCCAGGGCCTTGCCGTAACCATCTGCCAGGGCGTTCCGCTGTCCATCAAAGCACTGGGGACCTCCGCTTTTACAAGAGCGAAACCATTGAGACTCTCCTGGCTGTTCTTCATATTTATCGCATTGATCCTAATACTGGACTTTGTGATCCGCAGGACAAAGTTTGGATATCAGCTGCGTGCAGTAGGCGGAAACAAGGATTCTGCTGAAATGGCAGGAATTGATGTACGCAAGATAAAAATGATGGTTTTCATTCTGGCAGGTATTCTGGCAGCTACGGGCGGCATGTTTGACGTGCTTAAAAACGCAACTGCCAACTCGAACTTTGGCGGTGGAAGAGAATTCAGAGCGATTATCTGCTGCGCAGTAGGCGGCATCAGCATGACGGGAGGCGCGGGCTCCATGTTCGGAGTGGCGCTGGGCGTACTGCTGTTCCATACACTGTGGGATTGCCTGCGGCTTCTTAACGTGGATACAAACCTTCAGCTGGTACTGATTGGCGCTATCCTTGTACTGGCAGTATTGATGGATCTGCAGCGCAAAAAACTCGAGAAGCGTGAACTGACGAGAATGTGAGGGGGTGACATCATGGAGAAAAAGACGGTCCAAAAGGATCATACGTTACTGAAACGTCTGACGCGCACGGATGAATTCAGTGCATTTATACCGCTGGCACTCATTTGCCTGGTGACTACCATCATCCGCCCGGATTTCTTCAGACCCAGTAACTTTCAGGCGATGTTCACACAGATTCCATTCATCGCCATCACTGCACTTGGTGCAAGCTTTCCTCTGATGATCGGCCAGGTGGATATTTCTACCGGTCGTGTGGCCGGATTTGCAGGAATCCTGATGTCCATGCTGGTAATTGACCATGGTTGGACAGCTGGTCCGGCGATTATCTTTGCAATGACGTGCTGCCTGCTTATCGGGCTTTTCAATGGACTTCTGGTAGTGCATTTCAAAGTTCCGGATTTTGTGGCAACCATGGGAACCCTGTATATGGTGGGCGGTGCCCGCTATCTCTTCATCCATGGGTATCAGCTCAGTCTCAATACCCTCGAGAATTTCCCGCTCGTCAAGGTTTTTGATCAGCGCTATTTTAAAATGCCGTTATATTTCTGGATCATGCTGCTTCTGTTTGCCATCGGTTTCGTGGTCATCAAATATACGGTATGGGGCAGATACATGCTGGCTGTAGGAGATAATCGGGAAGTGGCGAAGCTCTGCGGAATCAATGTAACGAAGATGAGAATGGAAGCTTATGTCATTTCCTCCCTGCTTTCCGGTATTGCAGGCATTCTGCTGACTCTGGATATCGGGCTTGGACTGCCGGAAACCGGTGACGGATGGGAATTCCGGGCAATTGCCGGATGTGTTGTTGGCGGTGTGTCGCTGAGCGGCGGAAAATGCTCGCCTCTTGGCATTCTGATTGGCGTTACACTGGTATTCGTTGCTGAAAATGCCATTATCTTTATCGGATTGCCGACCACCATGCGTGTGGCAATCCAGGGATTGCTTATGGCAGCTGCTGTGCTGTTTGACGTGTACAAGCAAAGCAGAAAAGTACCTGCATAAGAAAAGAGGAAGAACTATGAAAGTGAATTTGGACGGCAGGGTTGTGATTATCACCGGAGCAGGCGGCGCCATAGGCGGTGCAATGGCAGAAGAGTTTGCAAGAAATGGCGCCAAGGTGGTTGTGGCAGATTATAACGAAGAGACCATGAATCACCGTGTGGATGTGATCCGGGAAGCAGGCGGGGAAGCGGTAGGAATCCAGGTGGATGTTGGCAGCCGCGAAAGTGCAGCGCATATGATCAGCAGAACCGTGGAAATCTACGGTAAAGTAGACTGCCTGGTGAATAATGCGGGAATCAACGGCGGACCGGAGTATCGCCAGCCGATCCATCAGTATAATGATGACCTCTGGGAACGCATTATCAATGTAGACCTGAATGGAGTGTATTACTGCTCCAAGCCGGCAATTCAGCAGATGGAGATTCAGGGAAAGGGCGGAACCATCATTAACATTGCCTCCATAGCAGGACTTACACCGCTGAGGCTGCAGTGTGGTTTTACAGCGGCCAAGGCCGGCGTAATCAACCTTACCAAAGCAATGGCACTGGAAGTTGCACCGCTTTCCATCCGTGTGAACTGCATCTGTCCGGGATCCATCATGTTTGAAGGAACCCGCGCACTGTTCTATGCAGACCCGGTGAAAGCAGAGGCAATGATGTCCCATATTCCGCTGCATCGGCCGGGAGACCCGGCGGATATTGCCAGCATGGCTTGCTTCCTTGCAAGCGACGATTCTGCCTATATGACCGGGTCCGTGGTAACCATTGACGGAGGATGGACCTGCGGATATACCCGCGACTTTTAACGCATCGGGTTTTAAGCCTCAGAAAGGAGTGTACGGAGATGAAAGTACTCGTCATTCAAAGGCCAGGTAAGCTTGAAGTAGTCGAGATGGAAAAACCGGTCCCCGGTCCCAAGGAATGTCTGATGAAAGTACATCATTGCGGTATCTGCGGAACGGATATGTCTATTCTGCATGGAACCCTGGTGCTTGGAGAAGGGCCCTCCATGCGGGCAAAATTCCCGGTGCGCCCCGGTCATGAATGGTCGGGAGTAGTCGAAGAAACAGGAAGTGAAACGTGGCGGATAAAGCCGGGAACCCGGGTAATCAGCGATACCGGCTGGTCCTGCGGTGAATGTGAAGCCTGCCTGGAAGGAAATTACCAGAACTGCGAAAAAGGAAGAGCGATAGGAACTACCGGCAACTGCTGGCCCGGCGCCTTTGCAGACTATATGCTGATGCCTGAACGGCTTCTGTATGAAGTGCCGGATAATGTGAGCCTGACGGAGGCAGCCCTGGTGGAGCCGGCGTCCATCGGCTATTACGGCCTGAGCCGCACGCCGATCGGCCCGAATAAGACGCTGCTGGTACTGGGTACCGGTGCGATCGGTCTCGGCGGTATGGCATGTGCAAAAGCAGTGGGAGTCGGAAAAACGCTCCTGGCGGGAAGAAAAGATGCAAAGCTCAAAATCGGAAAACAGATGGGAGCAGATGTTCTCGTCAATACAGAAAAGGAAGACCTGCTGGATGTGGTGATGCGGGAGACCAAGGGAAAAGGTGCGGACATTGTGCTTGACACCACCGGAAATCCTTCTTTGCTGAATACCGCCATCCGCTGCACCCGCGGAAGCGGCCACCTGGTAATTCCGGGGTTCTATGAGCAGGTGCTGGATAATGTAGAACTGGACAATATCATTGCCCGCAATATTACCCTGGTAGGCGCGGCAGGAACGCCCAATCTGGGACGGAAACTGCTGGACCTTCTGGCTTATGGACATATGAGTCTTTTACCGATGATAACGGACCATTTTCCTTTCGATCAGATTGTTGAAGCTTTTGCTGCTTCGGATGAACGGAAGGCAACCCGTATCAAGGTGATGATTGATATGGTGGAAGGGGATTGATTCTATGCCGATCCCAGTGACACGGGAAGAGTGCCGCAGGCGCCTGGGCAACATGGAACAGGTGGCCTGCGTGCGCCGCGCCATGATGCTGGAAGGCAGAGCTGCCGGTATGGAAATGATGGCGGTGACCTGCGGGGATATGCAGTTCCTGGTATTGCCAGGAAGGGGGATGGATATTGCGGAAGCATCTTTCCGGGGAATCCCCATTGCCTACCGTACCAAGGCAGAGATCAGCCACCCGGGCTATCATGACCGGAGGAACATGCAATGGCTGCAGAGCTTCTTCGGCGGTCTTCTGACTACCTGCGGATTGCAGAATGCCGGACCGCCCTGTGAAGAAGAGCTGCCCATCGTCGGTGTTACGCCTTTCGGCCTGCATGGAGACATTTCCAACACGGGAGCGGACAACATCTGCAGTGAAACGGAGTGGGTGGACGGTCAGTATCGGATCCGGCTGTCCGGGCGGATGCAGGAAGGAAGGCTCCACGGAGAGCACCTTCAGCTGAGAAGGACAATAACCACGTACCTCGGAAAACGTACCATCATGGTGGATGATCTGTTTTCCAATGAGGGAACCGTCGCTACTCCTTTGACATTCTTCTATCATATCAATCTGGGATACCCGCTCTTATCGGAAGAGGCCAGGCTTCTGATTCCTACCAGAAAAGTGGTTCCCGCTTCGGAAGAGGCAGAAAAATATCTGTCCTCCTATGACTCGTTTGAGCCCCCGGAAAAGGACTATCTGGAACGGCAGTATTATCATACCCTGAACTGTGATGCGAAAGGGTATACCGAGGTGGCACTGGTCAATCCGCAGGAAGAAATAGGAGTAGCCCTGGGCTTTTTCCCGAGTCAGCTTCCCTGCTTCTCGGAATGGAAGGTTTGCCGCGAAGGCGAATATGTGCTTGCTTTTGAACCCGGAAACTGTTATCCGCAGGGAAGAGCGGCGCTGCGCGAAAAGGGATGTCTGCAGGTACTGGAGCCCGGCGAACAATATGCTGTTCATTTTGAAATCCGCATGCTTCATGGTGCAGACGAGCTGCAGTACATGGAGACAAAGTGCAGAGAATTGGAGGAAAAGCAAAGATGAGCATTGTGGACTTCGGCAGTTTTGTCGTGGATCTTACCAGCAGGTCCAAAGGATTCCCGGTGCCAGGCCAGACGATTCTGGGCAACAGCTTCCGGTACGGACCCGGCGGAAAAGGCAGCAACCAGGCGGTAGCGGCGCACCGGGCCGGCGCGGATGTAACCTTTGTTACCAAACTCGGAAAGGATGCCTTTGGACAGATTGCCCTGGATTTCTATCGCAAGGAAGGAATGAATACGGACTACATTCTGGAGGAGGAAGGACTTTCCACCAGCGTGGCACAGATTATGGTGGATGAGGAAAGCGCCCAGAATGCCATCATCGTGATTATTGATGCCTGCGGGAAGATTTCGGAACAGGACGTGGAAAAATGCAGAAAGCTGGTGGAGTCTGCGAATATTCTCCTGCTTCAGCATGAGATCAATATGGATGCCCAGTACCGGGTAATTGACATTGCGCACCGGGCAGGCGTCCGGATTGTGCTGAATCCGGCTCCGGCGGCACCGATCCCGGACGAGATAATGGCGAAGATAGATATTGTGACCCCCAACGAAACGGAAGCGGAAGTGCTGACTGGCATTCACGTGGCAAATGCAGCGGATGCCCGCAGGGCAGCGGAATGCTTCCTGAAGAAAGGGGTGCGCCAGGTGGTGATTACCCTGGGAGCCATGGGTGCCTACGCCTTTGACGGGGTGCGGGAGGAACTGCTGCCAAGGATTCCGGTAGAAGCCGTGGATACAACTGGCGCGGGAGACGCATTCAATGGAGGCTTTGCCATGGCGCTGGATGCGGGAATGGATCTGTTTACTGCATTGCGGTACGGCAACGTCACAGGAGCACTTTCTGTGACCCGCTACGGAACGGCTCCGGCAATGCCGACCAGGGAAGAAATTGATCGGTTGTATGCTGCAACCTATGGAACAAAGTGAGGAGGCTGAAAAATGGAAAGTTATCCTTTGGGTGTCCGTCGGGACGGCAGTTATTATACGCGCATTGAATGGTGCTCCCATACCGAGAGCGATCCGCTCCTCTGGGTGCTTAACATCATTGACGATGATGTGACCCGCAACGGCGGTACATGGGGAGCCAATACGCTGGGACCGGCACATCTGATTCTGTCTTTCTTCGGTGAAGAGCAGAGCATTGGAAAGATAAGATTTTTCCGGAACGTAGGCATTGATATCTCCGTGCTTGGAGAGCTCTGCAAGGCAGTGGATATCTATGTATCCGATACGGATGAGCCGAGAAAACTGCGCAAGAAAGAAGACAGCATTGAATCGGTGCCATGGAAATTCCTGACCCATGTGAATATCGGAAAAGAGGAAGGATGGCAGGATGTGGTGCTGGAGACGCCGGTGAATGCCAAATACATCCGCTTTGACATGCTGGAGAATCATGACACACCGGAAATTCCATGGACAGAAATGAATGAAATCAAGATTTATCCCTGAGAGGAGCAGAGGCATGGAGAAGGTTAAATGGACGCTGGTCAACAGTGAAAATATTCGCGGGTATGACTGCGATGCGGTATACACCTCGAAAATGCTGACCTGCGATGACATGGATGGAATCCCGGTCATCAATATCAATGAGGGGACCCTGAAAGCCGGCGGCAGGACCGGCGGCGCGGCGCACGAGGATACGGAAATATACTATATCGTTTCGTGCAAGGAAGGCATGAGCTGGGTCTGGCTGGATGAGGATGCCATTCCGACAAAAGCGGGAGATTTCATTGTGATCCCACCCCATACTTTCCACTGGATTGATAATACAAAGAGCGATGAGCCTTTTGTGATCTACACATTCTGGCCCCATCAGGAACAGAATGAAGTATATTTTGTGCGCAAGGATGCCTGGGGAACCGCGGACGGAACCCTGGATCCGGAATATGCACAGAAGCGGATGGGAAAATAAGGAGGAAATAAAATGGATATCTGCAGATACCTGGATCATGCAGTGCTGAAGCCGGAGATGACGCAGGAGGAAGCGCGCAAACAGATTCAGGTGGGTATTGATTATAACTGCCGCAGTGTGTGCGTACGTCCCTGCGATATTGAGATGGCACAGGAGATGACGAAGGGAACGGATACCATGGTGATCACGGTACTGGACTTTCCCCATGGACAGGCTCCTGCAGAGGCCAAGGAAATGCTGGCAGAGCTGTATGTGGCCAAAGGCGTGCGCGAAATCGATATGGTCATGAATTACGGTCTGGCCAGGTCCGGCTGCTGGGACAAGGTGAAGGATGAGGTTTCCAGGGTGGTGGGAAAGGCCCATCCGGCTGGTGTACTGGTAAAGGTCATTTTTGAAACCAGTGAACTTACCATTCCGGAAATAAAGAAGGCAACGGAAATCTGCGTGGAAGCAGGGGCGGACCTTGTAAAGACTTCCACCGGATTCTCTTCCCATGGTTCGACTCCGGAGGCTGTCATGGCGATGCTGGAAGCAGCGGACGGCCGCATCGGCGTAAAGCCTTCCGGCGGAGTCCGGACGTATGAGACCGCCAAGTTCTATGTGGATAAAGGCGTTGCAAGGCTTGGCGTGGGATTTGGATCAACGCCGGTCATTTGCGAAGGGGAAAAGGCAGCAAAAGCCTGATAGAGGAGGAAATATACGATGAGCACCGAAGAAAGCAAAGCCTATGTGGAGAGCTTGATTGAAAAGGCACAGGCAGCCCAGAAAATTGCAGAGGAATATACCCAGGAGCAGGTAGACCAGCTGTGCAGGGCAATGGCGAAGACGATCTATGATCACGCGGAGCCTCTTGCAAAGATGGCTGTGGAAGAAACCAGAATGGGTGTTGTTCAGGATAAGATCAACAAGAACCGCGGAAAAGCCCGGATCATCTGGAGTGACATGAAGGGTAAGAAGAGTGTGGGCGTGCTGCGGGAAATGCCGGAACTGGGCCTCATTGAGGTTGCAAAGCCCATGGGTGTCATCGGTGCAGTAACGCCGACCACCAACCCCATCGTAACCCCGATGTGCAACGCCATGTTTGCGGTCAAAGGACGCAATGCCATCATTGTCTGTCCCCATCCGCGCTCCAAGAAATGCTCTGCTGAGGCAGTCCGGCTGATGCGGGAAGCGATTGAGGCCCTTGGCGCGCCTGCGGATCTGATCCAGTGCATCCCGGAACCCACAGTGGAGATTTCCGGCTTTGTAATGAAGCTGTGCGATGTCTGCATTTCCACCGGAGGCATGGGAATGGTGCGCGCTGCCTATGCCAGCGGCAAACCGGCCTTTGGCGTGGGTGCCGGAAATGTTCAGTGCCTGATCGATGAGAATGTGGATATCGAAAAGGCAGTTCCCATGATCATTGAAGGCAGACGCTTCGATAATGGCATCATCTGCTCCGGCGAGCAGACGGTCATCATGCCCCGCGGGGACTATGACCGGATCATCCGGGAATTTGAGAAAAACGGTGCCTATTATATCAGTGATGAAAAAGAAGTGGACAAGGTCCGTGCCACCATGTTCCCCAATGGGGTCATGGACAAGAACTGCGTAGGACAGAGTGCGGTAACGGTGGCGGCGAAGGCAGGCATTACCGTTCCGGAAGATACCAAAATCCTGGTGCTGGCAGCTACGAAGTACGGCGCAGAGGATGATCTGGCAAAGGAAAAAATGTGCCCCGTGATTGCGGCATATGCCTATGATACCTGGGAGGAAGGCGTAGCCATTGCCTATGCCAACCTGTGTGTGGCGGGCAAGGGCCACAGCGTATGCATACATTCCCATAACCGGGAGCATATCCTTTACGCCAGTGAGAAACTGCCGGTATCCCGCTTCCTGCTCAATCAGATCTGTGCAACCAGCAATGGCGGCAGCTTCTTCAACAGCCTGTCTGCCACCACCACCCTGGGCTGTGGATCCTGGGGCAACAATTCCATTTCCGAGAATCTCAGTTGGCGGCATCTTATCAATGTGAGCCGGATTGCAGACGTGAAACCCGGTGCCACCATGCCGACAGATGAGGAAATCTGGGGGTGAATTTCGGTGAAGCTATTGGAATATCAGGCCAAGGCATTATTTGATGAAGCCTCGGTCGCGACAATGCCCGGCTGCGTCATTCGTGACGCAGCCGGTGCTGCGCAGGTGCTGCAGGAGGCGGGCCTTTCTTATCCTGTGGTGGTCAAGGCGCAGGTACAGATCGGCGGCAGGGGAAAGGCCGGCGGCATCCGGTTTGCAGACAATGAAGAGGAAGTCCTCAAGCATGCGGAAGACCTGCTTGGAAGCACGCTGCGCGGATTGCCGGTCCGGGAGCTGCTGGTGGTTGAAAAATGCGAACATGAGACCGAATGGTATCTGTCCATCATGCTGGACCGGCTCAGCAAGCGCCCGCTTATCATGTTCTCTGATCTGGGCGGCATGGAAATAGAGGAAACGGCAAAAACCAGGCCGGAACATCTGAGAAAGATCACCGTGGATCCGATGATCGGGATACAGGATTATATGGCCCGTTATCTCCTGTCCTCGCTGGGGCTGGATGTTTCCTATACCAAAGCGCTGCATAAGATGCTGCAGGGGCTGTACCGGGTATTTGAAAGCCATGATGCCATGCTAGTGGAGGTAAATCCGCTGATCGTGGACAAAGAGGGGAAACTCATTGCCCTGGATGGCAAGGTGGATGTGGATGATTCCGCACTGTACCGCCTGCCGGATGTGGCCGCCTGGCGGGATGCAATGCCCGAACCAGAACTGGTGAAGGAGGCACGCAGCTTCAATTTCCTGTACATTCCGGTGGAGGAACAGGGAACCATCGGAGTCGTCAGCAACGGTTCCGGAATGCTGATGAGCTGCATTGACATGATTTCCAGGGAAGGCATGAAGGTTTCTGCAGCACTGGACCTTGGAGGAGGAGCCACGGCGGAACGCATCTCGCATGCAATGCGCATCATGTTCTCCACACCAGGAATCAAGGCGGTGCTGATTAACATCTTCGGCGGCATAACCCGCTGTGATGAAGTGGCGGGGGGCGTAAAGCTGGCATTTGAGAACCATATTCGGAACGATGAACAGTTTGTTGTGATTCGGATGGAAGGTACGAACAAGGATCTGGGTCTTGAAATACTGAAGTCCATTCAGGGCGATGTAGTGCTGGTACCGGGACTTCGGGAAAGCATTCGTGCACTGACGGAAAGGAGGGATCGTCTGTGAGCATTCTGATTGATCAGACGACAAGGCTGCTGGTCCAGGGCATTACCGGAAGAGAGGGCTCCTTCCATACCGAGCAGATGATTGCCTATGGCACGCAGGTAGTGGGAGGCGTGACTCCCGGAAAGGGAGGACAGACGGTGCTGGGGGTTCCTGTATTCAATACCGTACGGGAAGCCATGGAAGAAACCCATGCCAATGCCTCCGTGATCTTCGTTCCTGCTAAATTCATGAAAAATTCGGTGCTGGAGGCGATTGATGCCAAGGTGCCGATGATCTTTACCATTGCGGAGCATGTTCCGGTTCATGACATGATGCATTGCTACCATCTGGCAAGGGAAGCAGGAGTCCGGCTGTTCGGACCGAATTCCTTCGGCGTCATATCCCCGGGCAAATGCAAAGCCGGATTCATGGCACACCGGATTTTTTCCGAGGGATCGGTTGGAATCATGAGCCGCAGTGCAACCAACTGCTATGAAACGGTCTTCATGCTGACAAACAACGGGATCGGCCAGTCCACCTGTGTGGGAGTCGGCGGGGACATGATCCCGGGAACCACTTTTGTGGATCTGCTGCCGGAATTCAATGCGGATGAACAGACGAAAGCCATCGTGATGATCGGTGAAATTGGAGGAAACGAGGAGGAGCTGGCTGCAGAATACATCGCATCCCACGTGACCAAGCCGGTGATTGCCCTGATTGCAGGCAAGAATGCACCCAAGGGGCGCAGCATGGGACATGCAGGCGCCATTGTGGCGGCGGACGGCACGGGAAGTGCGGAAAACAAGGAAAAAGCCTTGCGAAAAGCCGGTGCGATCATTGCGGATAATACGCAGCATATTGTGGATATTCTGTTGACTCTGAAATCGGAGGGAAAGATATGATTGATCGGGAGCGGGGACTATGGATTTACAAGACCATGTGCCGGATCCGCAGCTTTGAGGAAAAGGCAGTAGCGCTCTTTGAAGCCAACAAGCTGCGAGGCTCCATGCATCTTTATGTTGGAGAGGAAGCAATCGCGGCAACGGTCTGTTCAAGATTGAACCGGGATGACTATATTGCAAGCACGCACAGGGGCCACGGGCACTGCATTGCAAAAGGCGCGGATGAGCGCTTTGCCATGGCGGAGCTGATGGGAAAGGCCACCGGCTACTGCAAGGGCCGCGGCGGCTCCATGCATATTGCGGACTTCACAACCGGAAACCTGGGCGCCAACGCCATTGTGGGCGGTGGCATTCCCATTGCCGTCGGTGCGGGTCTGTCCATTAAGATGCAGCACCAGGACGGGCGGGTAAGCGTCAGCTTCTTCGGCGACAGTACGACGAACCAGGGGGCCTGGCACGAGGCCATGAACCTGGCAGCACTCTGGAAGCTTCCGGTTATTTTCATCTGTGAAAACAACGGTTTCGGCATCACCGTGCCCCAGTGGCAGGCCACCAGTGTGGAAGACATCTCGGTGCGGGCCGCGTCTTATGGAATTCCGGGAATTACGTGCTACGGAAATGATCCGGATGAAATTGACAAGGCCATGGATGTGGCTATTGAAAGAGCACGCGGAGGAATCGGACCGACCCTGATAGAGTGCAAGACTTACCGTTGGCTGGGACACTGGGTAGGAGACCCGCAGGTGTACCGTACCAGGGAGGAAGTGGAAGCCTGGAAAGAAAAGTGCCCCATCAAGAATTATGCACCGAAGCTTCTGGCCATGGGAGTTTCTCAGGAGGAACTGGACAACATCATGAAAGACGCAAGACAGGAAGCAGATGATGCGGCAGAATATGCGCTGAACAGTCCGGAACCGGATCCCGCCCATGTGCTTGACGACGTATTCTATGAGGAGGAAGCATGAGCATTAAGAGTTATGCCGTGGCAATCCGGGATACGATTGCCCAGGAGATGCGCAGGGATGATAAGATCTTTGTCATGGGAGAAGACATAGAAAAAATGGGCGGCCTGTTCGGATGTACCCGGGATCTTTACAAAGAATTCGGAACAGAGCGGGTGCGGAATACGCCGATCAGTGAAGCGGGATTTGTCGGCGCCGGCCTCGGTGCGGCATGTACCGGCATGCGTCCCATTGTTGAACTCATGTATATGGATTTTACCATGGTCTGCATGGACCAGCTTCTGAATCAGGTGGCAAAGACCCGCTATATTTTCGGCGGAAAGGCAAAGATCCCGATGGTCATACGCGGACAGCAGGGAATCGGAAGAGGAAATGCGGCAACGCATTCCCAGAGCATGGAAACGATTTTCATGCATATCCCCGGCCTCAAGGTGGCATGTCCTTCCACGCCGGCTGATGCCTGCGGTCTGCTGAGAACAGCCATCCGGGATGATAATCCGGTAATGTTCTTTGAGCATAAGGCGCTCTACGCGACCAAGGGCGAGGTGCCGGACGATCCGGAATATATGATCCCCTTTGGAAAGGCGGATGTGAAACGGGAAGGCAAGGATGTGACGATCATCGCGAACCTCCTGTATGTCCCCAGAGCGCTCGAAGCCGCGGAAATCCTTGCCAAGGAAGGCATTGAAGCAGAAGTCATTGACCCCAGAACGCTGGTGCCGCTGGATCATGAGACCCTGGTGGCTTCCGTCCGGAAGACCGGCCGGGTAGTCATTGTCCATGAAGCACACAGGAATGCCGGATGGGGTGCAGAAGTTGCTTCCATGATCACGGAGGAAGCATTCCGCTATCTGGATGCTCCACCGCTGCGGCTGGGAACCAAGGCGTGCCCGCTGCCTTTTGCACTCAATCTGGAAAATGCGGCAACGCCGCAGATACCGGAAATCGTGGCAGCATGCCACCAGGTATGCTACAGATAGGAGGCGGAATATGGCGGAGAGGATCATCATGCCCAAACAGGGCCTGCAGATGACAGAAGGATTTCTGACAAAATGGCTGAAAAAAGAAGGAGAAACGGTCAAAGCCGGTGAGCCTCTTTTTGAGATGGAGACAGATAAGCTGACCATCACCATTGACGCTTCTGCCGGCGGTACTCTGCTGAAGATCGTGCATCCCGAAGGGGATACCGTTCCGATTACCGAAACGATTGCCTGGGTAGGTGAGCCGGGAGAAAAGATCCCCGAGGAGGGTGCTTCCGGGGAAACTGCTCCTGCGGAGAAGGAAGAGAAGGAGCAGCCGGAGACCGTTCGGGAAGTCCGCCAGACGGCAGCTGCAGAAGCGGCACCGGCCGGGGAATTCTATGCCACTCCCAGGGCAAAAATGCGGGCGGAAGAGCGGAAGCTGGATATTACCAAAATCCCGCCAACCGGCCCGGATCACATGGTTATTGAACGGGATGTGCTTGCCTATGAGCCGGTGAAGGCCACCCCGCTTGCCAGAAAGGAAGCAGAGCTGGCAGGAATTCCGCTGGAAGGAATCTCCGGATCGGGTGTCCGGGGGAAGATCATGGCGGAAGATGTCCGCGGAATGCTGCAGAAAGAAGAAGAACCCGTCCGGATTGCACCGGAGCCCATGACCGGAATCCGCCGGACCATCGCCAGACATATGAAGGAAAGTCTCGAAACGACGGCACAGGCGAATCACAGCGTACAGGTGGACATGACTGCCTGCATTGCCCTCCGGGAAGCCATGAAAGCTTCCGGAGTGAAGATCAGCTACAACGACATCGTCATGTACTGCGCGGCAAAGGCCCTGACGGAGTTCCCGATGATCCACGTGCGGCGGGAGGGGGACGCGATCCTCAAGCTGCCCCATGTGCACATGGGAATGGCGGTGGCCACAGACAGGGGCCTGATGGTCCCGGTCATCCGGTATGCGGATCAGATGCGCCTGTCGGAGCTGGCAGAAAAGGCAAAAGACCTGGCAGGACGCACGAAGGACGGAACCGTTCAGCTGGATGAGCTGTCCGGCAGCACCTTTACCGTGACCAACCTGGGAATGTATGGCATAGACCGGTTTGTGGCAATCATCAATGCACCGGAATCCGCGATTCTTGCGGTTGGCGCAATGAAGAAGCAGCCGGTGGTCCTGCCGGATGATACGCTGGGAATCCGGCCGATGATGTGGCTGACGCTGACATATGACCATTGCATCATTGACGGCGCACCGGCGGCGCAGTTCCTTGCAAGAATCCGGCAGCTGCTGGAAAATCCGATGCTGATGCTGTAAAAGAGGGAGGCGGCATGTATGTATGATGTCCTGGTTCTGGGTGCAGGCCCCGGCGGTTACGAGGCGGCAATTCACTGCGCCCAGCATGGGCTGAAGACGGCGCTTGTGGAGGAGCGGGAAGTGGGAGGCACCTGTCTTAACCGGGGCTGCATTCCGACGAAAGCGCTTCTTCACGGTGCGGAGGTTTTTGAAAGCATCCGCGAAGCAGAAACCCTGGGCATTTCAGTGACCGGGGCTGCCATGGATTTCGCCAGGCTCGCATCTTTTCGGGACCGTCAGGTGGCAACTCTGCGCAGAGGCGTGGAGGCGCTGGAAAAGGCAAACGGAGTCACGGTGATCCGCGGCAGGGGAGTGCTTCTGGATGCGCATACGGTCCAGGTGAAGGACGAAAAAATAGAAACGAAGAACCTGATTCTCGCCACGGGGGCCAAACCGGCAGTACCTCCGATTCCGGGCATTGAAAATGCAGAAAACAGCGACACGGTGCTCCATTGGACGAGTCTTCCGCAAAGTGTCATCCTGATCGGCGGAGGGGTTATCGGCATTGAATTCGCCACCCTGTTCTCCGCACTGGGAGTCCGTGTCGCAGTCCTGGAGATGATGCCGGACATTCTTCCGGGAGTGGACCCGATCATTACGGGAATGCTGAAGGAAGTTCTCGAAAAGAAACAGGTGAATATCTGCTGCAATGCAAGGGTGCAGTCGATCGAAAGCGGCAGCGTGAGCTATGTTTCCGGAGAAAAGACCCTGAAAATGGAGGCAGAAAAGGTGATCTGCTGCATCGGGCGGAGCCCGATGACCGCAGGAATCGGCCTGGAAGAAGCCGGTATTGCCCTGAAAAAGGGATTCGTCGTGGTGGATGATTATCTGCGTACCAGTGTGCCCGGAGTATACGCCATCGGCGATATTACCGGAAAAATGCAGCTTGCCCATGCGGCAGGTGCCCAGGCGCATGCCGTGGCGAATACCATTGCCGGAAGCCCGGCCACGGTTAACTACCGTCAGGTGCCTGCCTGTGTGTATACGCATCCGGAAATTGCCTATATCGGGCTTACGGAAAAGGCGGCAAGAGAGGCAGGCTATGAACCGGCAACGGGAAGCTTCCGGGTTGCAACCAACGGACGCAGCATGGTAATGAACGAAAGAACCGGCATCTGCATTCTGGTCAGCGACCGGAGGACCGGGGAACTGCTGGGAGCCCAGATCATGGCGCCGAATGCAACGGAAATGATTGCGGAAATCGCAGCCGTAATGCGCTGTGAAGGAACCATTGAAGAACTGGGCATGACGGTTCATCCACATCCTACCGTCAGCGAGATCATTATGGAGGCGGCCCTGGATACCCGGGGAGAATCGTGCCATAACATGCCAAGGAGAATGCCATGAAAATTGAATTGGGATTCGGATATGGAACACAGACGGCAGAAATCCCCGATGAGCTGGTAATGGGAATTCTTACGCCCAACCCGGTGGTTCACAGCGGGAAGAGCGAAAGCGAACTGGTCCGGGAAGCGCTTGCAAATCCCATGGACAGCCTGCCGCTGGAACAACGGATCCATCCCGGAGATAAGGTTGTCATTGTAACCAGCGATGTGACCCGTCCCATGCCGACGTCGAGGGTGATGCCTGCCCTGATGGAAACGCTGGAAGCTGCAGGTGTCCGGGATGAAGATGTGACCGTGGTCTTTGCAGTCGGTTCCCATCGGAAACAGAGTGAAGAAGAAAAGAAGCACCTCGTTGGTGACGAAGCATACAGGCGTTATACCTGCGAGGATTCGGATCCGGACGATGTAATAGACCTGGGAGTTACCAGCCGGGGGACGCCGGTAAAGATCACCCGAAGAGTGGCAGAGGCAGATTTCAGAATCTGCCTTGGAAACGTGGAATACCATTATTTTGCAGGCTATTCCGGCGGAGACAAGGCCATCATGCCCGGATGTTCGACCCGGGAAGCCATTGAATGCAATCACAGCCACATGGTGGAAGCGGGTGCCTGCGCCGGTCAGCTTGCAGGCAACCCGATCCGGGAAGACATCGAGGAAGCGGCGAAGCTGTGCCCGGCCGATTTCATCCTGAATGTGGTACTGGATGAACATAAGCGGATCATCGGAGCTTTTGCGGGAGACCATATCACAGCGCACCGGACTGCCTGCCAGATGATTGACAGACTGTACATGAAAAAAATTCCCGAAAAAGCGGACATCGTCCTGGTATCCCAGGGGGGGGCACCCAAAGATCTGAATCTGTACCAGACGCAGAAAGCCCTCGATAATGCGAAGCATGCGGTAAAACCCGGCGGGACAGTGGTCCTGGTGGGCTCCTGCAGGGAAGGCATGGGGGAAAAGACTTTCGGGGAATGGATGACGGACGGCTCTTCACCGCAGGAACTGATTGCCAGAACGAGGGCCCATTTTAAACTGGGAGGCCATAAGGCAGCAGCGATTGCGCTGGTGGCAGAGCAGGCGGAAGTCTGCCTGATCAGCGAGATGCCGACGGAGATGGTTGGAAAAACCTTTTTGCGCCATTTCGCAACGCTGGAGGAAGCAGCTGCCTATGCACTCGGGAAAACGGATGGAAAGGGGAAGGTTCTGGTGATGCCGTACGGCGGATCCACCCTTCCCAGATCAGAATAGGAGCTAAGGATGCGGATCGGAATAGATATTGGTGGAACAAAGGTCAATATGGGATTCATATCCGACAGCGGAGAGATTCTCCTGAAACGGAAGGTATCGACCCTGGACTCCGAGAATCCGGAAGCCCTTGCTGTCCGCATCGCGGAGGTTAAGCGGGAGATGGCAGGGGAAGCAGGATTCTCGGAGGCGGATATTACCTTTATCGGTGCGGGCGTGCCCGGAACTGCAGATACGAGGACAGGAATGGTTTCCTATTGCCCCAATCTCCAGTGGTATGATGTTCCGATGGGAGAATATCTTTCAAAGGCGATGGGGAAACCCGTTCTGGTTGCCCAGGATTCCCGCAATGGTGCTCTGGCTGAAAAACTCTTTGGTGCGGGAAAGCCCTTTGATAATCTGATGGTCGTGACTATCGGCACGGGAATAGGCTGCGGTATTGTTCTGGATGGACGGGTATTTTCCGGAGGGATGAATACTGCAGGAGAACTCGGACATATTACCATTGACAGAAAAGGAGAACAATGCGCCTGCGGAAGCATTGGCTGCCTTGAAAGGTATACCAGCGGCAATAACATTTTCCGGAGGGCTTACCAGGCTTTCCCGGAGCGGTTTGAAAACTGGCCGAAAAAATGCGAAAGTGTTTTTGACCTGGCCGCCTCAGGGGATACCGTCATGCAGAAAGTGATTGAAGAGTGTCTGGAGGATCTTGCAGCAGGAATCGCAGGTGCGGTGAATCTGCTCAGCGTGGAAGCTGTCATTATTTCCGGCGGACTGAGTGAGCATGATATGGTCATTGAGTTCCTGAGAAAGAGGATTCCGGCCAGGGGCTATTATGCCTGGACACATCTTAACCGTCTTCAGGTGCTGAAAGCTGTCCTGGGCAGCGATGCTCCGATGATCGGAGCGGCCTTTATCGGAACGGACTGTTCCCGTTCCTGACTGTTCTCCAATAAATAACAAGCACAGATTGTCCGGCAATGCCGGCAATTTGTGTTTGTACGGAAAAAGAAAAAAATGCCAGCGGATGCCTCGGCGAAAGGAAAAAAGATGGATGAGCTGCTGATCCTGAAGGGAAACGGGACAGATCCATACCGGAACCTGGCGACAGAATGGGTTCTGACCCGGACGCTTCAAGGGCAGACCGCCATTTTGTATCTTTGGCAGAATGCCCATACCATTGTTGTTGGACGAAACCAGGATGTGCTGATGGAATGCAGGGCATCTGAATTTCGGAAGGACGGAGGGAAAATTGCCAGAAGAATGAGCGGAGGAGGCGCAGTCTACCATGATCTGGGGAACCTGAATTTTACGATGATTCTGCCCGAATCCGCCTTTGACATTCCGAAACAGATGCAGATTATCGCCAGAGCGGTACAGAGCCTTGGGATTCCCGCCCGGGTGGATGGGCGCAATGACCTGACGGTGGAAGGAAAGAAATTTTCCGGAAGTGCGTTTTACTGTCATGACGGAAAAGCTTTCCATCACGGGACCATTCTGGTAAAAAGCAACCGCGGAGAAATGCAGAAATGGCTGACGGCAGACAGAAGCAAGCTCGCCAGACATGCGGTTCACAGCGTGGAGAGCCGGACGGAAAACCTGACTTTCTACCGAAGCGATCTGACGGTACCGATGACAGCTTCTGCGGTCCGTGCTTCCTTTGAAGAGGCATTCGGATCCTCCTGCCGCGGAAAGCAGTTTACGACACAGGAGGAACAGAAAATCCGATATTACACGTCGTGTTTTTCAGCGGAGAGCTTTATCATGGACCGGACAATTCCGGATGCCGAAATTCTTCGGGGAAGCTTCTCCTGGGGGAACATCACGGTGCGTTTTATCCGGGAATCAGGAAGAATTCAGGCTTTCCAGGCGGTGACCGATGCCATGGATGCAGAACTTTTTGCAACCCTTGATAAGAACTTTACCGGAAGATCGTTTGAAGAACTGCCACAGATCATCCGCACGCTTCCGTGTGATGCTGCCATCCAGCGGGATCTGCTGTCCCTCTTTCAGAAAAACGGAAACGGCGAAAGCTGAGGGAGGCAGTCTGCAACGCTCCGGAGAAGGCCGTGCATTCATGTATTTTCTGTTCCGGGCACGGCATGCCCGGAAAGGAAGCATTGCAGGAAAACCGGAAAATTCTCAGCCGAAACGGCGGGAAACAACCATATTTCATTCAGAGACCAGGCTTCTTGATGAAAAAGCCATGAGGAAAAGGAAAATGAAGAGATATGCTTCCATAGAAATCGGGGGTACCAAACAGCAGATCGCCATTCACGAAGAAGATGGACGGATTCTGAAGCAGAAGACCGGGAAATTTCCTCTGGTGGACGGTGCGCAGACCGTGCTTTCGTGGATTGCTTTGCAACTGCCGGAATTGCTGGCGGAATATCCGGTTGAGGCGATCGGTGTCGGATTTGGCGGCATTGTGGACAGCAGGACTGGAAAGGTGCTTTTTTCCGTTCAGGTTCCCGGGTGGAATGATATGAACCTCAAGGGGTGGATGGAAGACCATTTCCATGTTCCGGCAGTGATTGTCAATGATACGGTATGCGGCGGCTATGCGGAACTGATGATGGGAAGCGGAAAGGATATCCGCAGTTTCTTTTATACCAATATCGGCACAGGAATTGGCGGGGCCATGTTCATCGGAGGCAAGGTGTATGACGGCGTAGGGTATGGCGCCTCATATTTTGGAAATACCGTGGTCCAGGACCCGGTAACGGGAAATGTTATCCGGCTCGAAAAATTCTGCAGCGGGGTAGCCATGACGAAAAGACTGCGGGCGGAGACGCCGGACCATTCTCTCCTGATGAAACTCTGCGACGGACGCCGGGAAACGCTGAGTACCTACCATCTCCGGGAGGCGGCCGAAAAGGAAGATACTTTTGCTCTCCGTTTCCTCGAGGAAGATGCCAGAGTGTACGGCCTGGCGCTGGCCAATCTGATTACGCTGCTGGCACCGCAGAGGATTGCCATCGGGGGCGGAGTGGCGAATCTGGGAGAGGTGCTGCTTGCACCAATCCGCCGTTATACCGAGGCCTATGTATTTGATTCAGCCAGAGGGCATTATGAGATACAGCAATGCCAGCTGATGGACCAGAATGTCCTTTATGGTGCAGCCTGCTACGCCAGAGATGGTTTCACGGCAATCTGATGGTCCTGACCGTACTGTTTCTTCTGGAATTCGGAAAAAGACAGTTCCGGGGAGAAAAAAGGTGGAATCTTCATCAAAAAAGAACATTTACCGGAGCGTGAATATAAGGAAGATACCCAAACAGCAACGTGTCAGAAGGCACGATTCTACAATTATAGCATGATTTATATTGACAGAATACACAAAGAAGGATAAGATATAAACGCATTTAAATAGTTTGGAGGACAATGCATGTATTCAACGATGATTCCCATGCTGGCACAGGCAAAAAAAGATGGGAAGGGTGTTCCGGCGTTTAATATTCACGCACTGGAAGTGGTTCCGATGATGGCAAGGACCGCGGCAGAGAAAGACTGCCCCGTCATTCTGCAGGTATCGGTTTCCACAGCGAAGTATATCGGTTTCCGGCTGCTGACCAAGGTGGTCCAGGATGTGGCCGAGGGACTGGAGATTCCGGTTGCCCTGCATCTGGACCATGCGGGCAAGCTGGAAGATATTGAGGGAGCACTGGAAGGCGGTTTTTCTTCCGTCATGTATGACGGCTCCAGGCTTCCGCTGGAAGAAAACATCGCCAACACACTGAAAGCGGTGAAGATGGCCCGGGAAGCAGGCGCATCCATTGAGGCGGAACTGGGTATCGTGGGGCGCGGGAAGATTATTGAGAGCTATCCCTATACGGACCCTGACGATGCAGTGGTGTTTGTGAAGGAGACAGGCGTTGATGCCCTGGCAGTGGGCATTGGCACCCACCATGGGCAATATAAGGCAAAGACGAACATCAATCTTGACGTACTCCGCCAGATTCACGAAAAAGTGGATACCCCGCTGGTTCTGCATGGAGGAACCGGAGTCCGGGAGGAGGATGTGCGCACCTGTATCCGCCTTGGCATGCTGAAGCTGAACTTCGGCACAGAGCTGAATGTGTCCTGGGTACGCAGAGCGAAGGAAGTCTTTGGAGAGGCGGAGCCGGATGAATCTTTGCGTGAGCTTATGATTCGATGCAATGATGCCATGGCAGATACTATCCGTAAGAAGATTGATCTGGTACGGTTTTAAGCGCTGGAACGCTTAAGATAGATTGAATTATTCAAAGGAGGAAACCCCATGAAGAAACTCATTGCATGCCTGATGGCACTGATGATGGTCTCTGCTCTGTTCTGCGGAGCGCTTGCTGCCGATGACGAGCTGACCATCTACTCTGCGGTGTACGAGGACGAAACCGATGGCCTGTGCAAGCGCTTTGAAGAAGTAAGCGGCATCAAGACCAACTATGTCGTGCTTGGCGGCGGCGAAATTCTGAACCGTGTCAAGAACGAGAATGAAAATGCAACCTGCTCCGTCTGGTTTGGCGGCCCCGCTGATCCTTTCATCACTGCCAAGAATGAAGGACTCCTGCTTCAGTATGAATCTCCGAATGCGGCTCCTATCGAGAGCAAGTATAAGGATCCCGACAACTACTGGACTGGTGTTTATATCGGTTATGTAGGCTTTGTCTGCAACAATGAACGTCTTGCCGAACTGGGCATCGAAGCGCCTGATTCCTGGGAAGACCTGCTGGATCCGAAGCTGGAAGGCGAAATCATGCTGGCATCTCCTGCCGCATCTTCCACGGGTTATGTTATTCTTGCCACCGTGCTGCAGCTGATGGGCGAGGAAGAGGGCTTCAACTTCATGCAGAAGCTCGACAAGAACGTCCTGCAGTACACCGAACGCGGCGGCGCCTGCATTACTTCCGTTATCGCGGGTGAAGTTGCTGTAGGCATCTGCTTCTGCCATGACGCAATCACTCAGCAGCAGAATGGATATCAGGATCTGCTGACCGTCAATGTACCGGCAGAAGGCACCGGCTATGAGACCGGCGCTATGGCTATCATTGCCAACGGCCCCGATCAGGAAGCCGCCAAGAAGTTCTATGACTGGGCACTTACCGCTGACTGCCAGAACCTCTACAAGGATTATGGCGCTCTGCAGTTCCTGACCGCTCCCGGTGCAGTTCCTTCGGAAGCTGTTGCCCGTATCGCTGATGCCAAGACCATCGAATACAATACCGCATGGGCTGGCGAAAAGCGTGCAGAATTCACTGAGAAGTGGACCAAGCTGACCGGCCGTTGATTTTCGGACCGCAGTAAGGAATACACTGTAAAGTAATTATTTTGAAGCGCCGGATTCGCCTTGGTGGGTCCGGCGCAATCCATATTCAGACAATGTAAAACGGAAGGAGGCTTCCCATAAATGCAAAAGGCTGAGGAAAATGAGAGCAGACGCCTTTTCCAGGATCCGCTCCTGCTGCTGATCATTATTGCAGTCATTGTTGTGCTGCTGATGTTCATCGCTTATCCGCTATTCTGCATCCTGAAGGGCAGCTTTACTGACAATACGGGAAAACTCACTCTTTCTTCCTATTTTAGCATCTTCGGGGATTCGGGCTTCAAAACTGCTTTCTGGAATACCATTCGACTGGGAACCGTCGTCGGACTGACTTCTACCATTGTGGGATTTCTGTTTGCCTATACCAAACAATGCGTCAAAAGTCCCTTTAAAAAACTCTTCAGCGTTATTGAAATCCTTCCTATCATTTCCCCGCCGTTCGTACTGGCTTTTGCTGCCATCACGCTGCTTGGACGCCGCGGGCTCATTACCTATTCCCTGCTGGGAATCAAGAATTTCAATATTTACGGCTACGTTGGTCTTGTCATCGTACAGACACTGGTGTTTTTCCCGATTGCAGCCATGACACTGGACGGGCTTCTGGAGAACTTTGACGTTTCCATGGAGGAAGCGGCACGGAATATGGGTGCAAGCCGTCTGCGGGTTTTTGTGACGGTACAGATTCCCATGCTGGCTTCGGGACTTGCCAATGTGTTTCTTCTCTCCTTTATTGAGTCGGTGACGGACTTCTCCAATCCGATGATTCTGGGCGGCGGCTATAAAACGCTGGCCTCGCAAATATATATTCAGGCAATCGGCAACTACAACCAGAGTGCAGGCACGGCCATAGCGACCATCCTGCTGCTGGTCACGGTAGCGGTGTTTGTTGTACAGAAAGCCATTCTGGATAAACGGTCCTATGTGACGCTGACGGGCAAGGCAAGCCGGGTGCGTGAGATGATTGATGACAAGGGAATCATGATTACCACCAATGTGCTGTGCCTGCTGATCTCGGCGATTGTGCTTCTTTTCTATGTTTTCGTGGTTCTTTCCTCTTTCTTCAAGACCTGGGGAGCAGATTACACCCTGGTGCTGGATAACTGGAAATTTGCGCTCGGTCTGTCCAAGAATATTAAATCCATTTATGATACGCTGGGAATCTCCCTGCTGGTGGCGCCCATCGGCGGCATACTGGCCATGGTGATTGCGTTCCTTGTGGTACGCAAGCGCTTTGTCGGACGCCGGCTGGTGGAATATGTTTCCATGCTGGGAATGGCAGTACCCGGAACCGTATTCGGCCTCGGATACATTCTGGCGTATAATACGCCGCCGCTGGTACTGACCAATACCATGTGGATTCTGGTAATCGTCCTGGTGATGACCCGTCTGCCCGTGGGTGTACGCTCCGGCATGTCGGCACTCCGGCAGATTGATCCGAGCATTGAAGAAGCCGCGGCAGACCTCGGAGCACACTCCACAAAGGTTTTCACATCGGTAACACTGCCGCTGATCCGTCCTGCTTTCTATACCGGTCTGGTTTTCAGCTTCATCAAGAGCATGACGGCCATCAGTGCGGTCATCTTCCTGGTTTCTGCCAACTATAACCTGCTGACAGTTCGTGTCATGCAGCACGTGGATAAGGGACAGTTCGGTTATGCGTCTGTGCTTTCCACGCTGCTGATGATTATCGTGTTTATCGTCGTTGGCCTGATGAATGCGATTCTGAACCGGCTTGGTCGCAGCTCCGGCGAGAAGATTGATCTGTTCAAACAGTAACGTCATGAGAATGAAAATGGAGGACGACTATGAGTGCCAAGGGATTATCCCTCATTGACTTGGAAAAGGTATACCCCAATAAACATGGCGGTGCGCCAGTTCATGCCGTTGATCATGTTTCCATGGATATTGCGCCGGGCGAATTTGTTACCCTGCTGGGACCGTCCGGCTGCGGAAAAACCACAACGCTGCGAATGATTGCGGGCTTTGAAAAGCCTACCGGCGGCGATATCCGCCTGGGAGACCAGTCCATCCGCTACCTGTCTCCGGACAAACGGGATACGGCAATGGTTTTCCAGACCTATGCCCTGTTCCCCAACATGAATATTTATGACAACATCTCTTACGGACTCAAGATCAAAAAACTCTCGAGTTCCGAGATCAACCGGAAAGTGATGAATATTCTGGAAATGACGGGGCTCAAGGGACTGGAAAAACGTCATACCAATGAAATTTCCGGCGGACAGCAGCAGCGGGTGGCGCTGGCGCGCGCGCTGGTCATGGAGCCGGGCGTGTTGCTTTTTGATGAACCTCTCTCCAACCTGGACGCCAATCTGCGCATTCAGATGCGCACGGAGATCCGCAGGATTCAGCGGGAAGTGGGGATTACGGCGGTTTATGTGACCCATGACCAGGCGGAAGCGATGAGCATGTCGGACCGGATCGTTATTCTGAAAGACGGCAGGATTGAGCAGATGGGCTCCCCGGAGGAGGTCTACTATTCGCCCAACAGCGAATTCTCGGCCAACTTTATCGGTACGGCCAATATGCTTTACGGTACGGTCATTTCACAGGGAAAAGAAGGCCTGACCATTGAGACAATGGGCAAGCAGCTGAAGAACATTCCCAGCGACCGTAGGTTTGAGCCCGGAGAAAAATGCACGGTCATCGTCCGTCCAGAGGCCTGTTCCGTTCGGGAAAGCGGCCTGCTGGAAGCAACGGTAACGCTGTCCACATTCATGGGTTCCTACCAGCTCTATGAGCTCCAGATTGATGGAAGACGTTTTACGGTACATGAAAACAATCCAAAGAACAAACATATTTTCAAGAGCGGAGAGACTGCATTCCTGCATCTGGACATTGCGGATACCCACGCTATCTGAGGAAAGAGGAGTTCTATGAAAGATACCGACCGCTATATCCGTGAGTACCTGGACCTGGAAATGCGAACGCTCCAGGCGGTTGACCAGCAGCAGGTGAGACAGGTGCTTGACACGATTCTGGAGGCCTATGAGGCAGAAGGAACCATTTATGTCTGCGGAAATGGAGGCAGTGCCAGCACTGCCTCCCATATGGCAAATGACTTCAATAAAGGCATTTCCGAATACGTTGAAAAGAAATTCCGCTTTTACAGCCTGACGGATAATGTGGCAACCATGCTGTCCATTGCCAATGATATCAGCTATGATGAAATGTTCCGGTTCCAGCTGCGGGGGAGGCTCCGCAAGGGAGACGTGGTCATAGGCATCAGCGGAAGCGGCAACAGCATGAATGTGGTCAATGCACTTTCTTATGCAAAGGAGCAGGGCATCCGGACCATAGCCGTATGCGGTTATTCCGGCGGAAAGATCCGGGAAATTGCAGATGTGGTATTCCATGTAAATGTCAATAATATGCAGATCGTGGAAGACGTGCATCTGATCCTGAATCATATGCTGATGAATGTCGTACAGAGGCTGTGGGATATTCCCGGACATAATATGTGATATGGCAAAGCGTCTATTGATTGTTACCGGCTATCCGGGTTCCGGCAAGTCGTATATTTCCGGCATGATCAGCAAATCCTTTCCTTCCTTCACCGTTCTATCCTATGATGAGTGGAAGGAAAAGTGGTGGGATCTGCTGGGCTTTGACGGCATGGAAGAGAAAGGCCGGGTAAATGAACGCAGTCTGCAGGACTTCTGGCAGCAGTTGGGTGAGCGTATGGCAGGAGGAGCAGACTGGCTGATCGAATATCCTTTCTGCAGAAAGCACGTAGCGATGCTGAAATCGCTGATTGCAAAATATGGCTATACTCCGTATACCGTTGTCCTGGCGGGAAAACCGGAAGCACTGTGGCAGCGCTCCGAAAACCGTGATAAACAGTCTTCACGGCATCCGGGCCATCTTTGCAGCACTTATCACAAGGATGGGGAACAGGTGATTGCTCCGAGGCTTTCCCTTGAAGCATATACGAGGGATTGTGCGGAAAAGGATTATTTCATCCACTTGGGAGATTCCTTTGTTCTGGATATGACGGACCTCGAAAAGGTGGATTATCCTGCCCTCCTGGCATTTCTGCAGAAGCGGCTGGGGTGTGCGGAATAAGAAAACTGGGTCCTTCTGCGTATTCAGAGGGACCCTTTTTGATATTTTTCTGTCTGAAAGGAACAGGGAAAGAAGAAGGGCAGATACGCAGAGAGCGTAAATGATTTTGGGGGAGATGATTGTATTGAAAGGCGCATCATCCGCAATTCTTGCGGATCTTCTTGAACGTTATCCGGTGCTGGGTTCCTGCCGCAATTCGATTTATGCAGCAGGAGCAATGCTGATCGAAAGCTATTCTCAGGGGGGAAAGCTGCTGATCTGCGGAAACGGGGGAAGCTGTGCGGACGGCCAGCATATTGTCGGGGAACTGATGAAATCCTTTATTCTGCCGAGAAAAATTCCCGAGGCAGATGCCCGGAGACTGAAAGAGCTGGATCCGGTATATGGAAGCCAGATGGCATACAGGCTGCAGGGTGCCCTCCCTGCAATTTCCCTGGGGGCGGAAACAGCACTGATGACCGCTTACATTAATGATGTTAGTGCGGAAATGGTCTTTGCCCAGCAGGTATGGGGCTACGGCCGTGAACATGACGTCCTGCTGGCACTGTCCACATCCGGAAAATCCAGAAATGTTGTGCTGGCATGTACTGCAGCGCATGCCAAAAAGATGAAGGTCATCGGCATGACGGGCTCCGAAGGGAGAGACGTCGGGGAACGCAGCGACGTTCTGATTGCGGTTCCCGCAGACCGGGCGCACCTTATCCAGGAACTGCATCTTCCGGTATGGCATGCACTGTGCCTGATGCTGGAAGAGGAATTCTTCGGTGCGGTTTAGCAGGATGCGGAAATGGTCGAAGGGTTTCGGCTGGAAAGCACTTTTGAAGCAGTGCGGGGCATCTGAGCCTTTTGCCGGTGATTCGCGGGGAGAAAACGGAAAAACTGCCCGATACCGGAGCGGAGGATGAAATCTTCCATGTGTCCGGAGAAAATCGTTCCAAACGGAGAAAGAGGAGAAGGAGGACAGGATCATGAAGAAAATCGCAGTTATTCACACCAGTCTCGTATCCATCCAGGATCTGACGAAGCTTTTCAGCGAACTGATTCCGGAAGCGGAAATCATGAACATCATTGATGACAGTCTGCTCCGCGAAGTAAAAACGGTAGGACACCCGACGCCTTTCCTGATTAAGCGCATGTGCTGCTATTATCAGCTGGCGGAACAATCCGGTGCGGACCTGATTTTCAATCAGTGCTCTTCGGTGGGGGAAGCAGCGGATATTGCAGCGAAGACCGTCGCCGTCCCTGTCCTTAAAGTGGATGAACCCATGGCTGCCAAGGCCGTTGCAATGGGGACGCGCATTGCCGTAGTCGCCACAGTGGGGTCCACCATGGGTCCCTCCAGCCGGCTGGTGGAGAGGGAGGCGGCAAAGATCGGGAAAGAGATTCAGCTCGAACGCGTGCTGATTGATGGTGCGCTCGACGTACTGATGACCGAAGGACCGGAAAAGCATAATGCCATGGTCCTGGATGCTGTCCGCGCAGCAGCATCCCGCAATGATGTCGTGGTGCTTGCCCAGGGATCCATGCTTGCCCTGGAGCCCTATCTGTCCGATATGCCGGTCCCGGTACTGACCAGTCCCCGGCTGGGAGTCCTCGCCGCAAGGAAAATGCTCCTGCCTGACTGAAGAGCCAGTGGCAGCCGCAAGAAGGATCCGATTTGGAAAAAATAACCTTCTCCGGCATGAACCGACGTTTGTTCAATTCGGTAATAAAGAAGCCGCCCGTCGTCCGGGTATCCATAAAACAGTATTAGCCAAAAAACAGACAGAAAAGGCATCTGCGTACTGGATTGGTCAATATTGAATTATGGAGGAAATTTCAATGAAATCGTTGTTCGAGAAACTCGGAGAAACCTATACGCTGGGTGAAGATGACATGTACTATCCCGATCTGACAATTGATGATTCTGATCAGCATCCCATCGGCAGATGGGGTATGATGCACAGAGCTTACCAGGAAGAAATCATCAATACCCTGTAAATAAAGCAGCCGCTGGTATGATCGGGAAAACTGTACCAGCGGCTATTGTAGTTTTTGGATTGCAGATATGAGGATCTGGGGGAAAAACATAGCGAGGTCGATTCTATCTAAGCAGGATTATCAAGATACGGAACGAATAACCTCTTTTAGAAGTTCCTATTTGTTGGGAACTTTTTAAGAATCAAACCCCGATCATCCGGGATTAAACGAATACTCTTGTCAATGAACCTCCGACTGTGGCTTTGAATCAGTTAAGGAAGGTATTCTATGGATCAAAACAGGCTTAGCACAGAAGAGCTCCTTGTTCTTCTCTTTAAGACATCCAGTCTTCCTCTGCTTCTGGAAGGAAAAATGTCGGATATTACGCTGCCCACTTTTCATGAATATATTTCTTCATTGTGTATTGCACAAAACGAAATCCCTGAACATGTCATACGGCGCTCAGGACTGGAAAAATCATTTGGGCATCAGCTTTTTAGCGGCAGGAGAACCCCATCAAGGGATACTGTACTGCAGCTTGCCTTTGGGTTTTCGCTATCAGTGACGGACACACAAGAATTGTTAAAAATTGCCAGAAAAAGTCCTCTGTATCCACGTGTAAAAAGAGATACTGCCATCATTTACTGTCTTTATCATGGCAAATCTTTTGTTGATACGCAAATCATTCTCCACGATTTAGACTTGCCCATTTTGGGCGGAGGACGAAAAAATGATTGACAATAAATCTGCTGTACAGGAAATAGAGAACTTTTTCTCAAAAAATGGGTATCCTGTTGAGTTTTTGGCCGATTATGACCAATTGGAATGCCTCGCTTCCCATCATGGAAGAGAAACCTTCCTGGTATCAAAAAAGGAAACACAAGATCTCTGCATAGCAAAATGTTATGACACTTCATTGTTTTCAGAACCGAATACCGAAAGCATACTGCGCAGCCTGCATCATGAAGGAATCCCGGATTATTGCGGCAGCTATAGAAACGGTTCAATGTTTATTATTGTGCGCTCATACATCGAAGGAACGCCGCTCAGTGATTATGCTGGAGACAATGATTTATCCCAAGAGGAAATCGTACGTCTTTGCATAAAACTCGCGGATGTCCTGATTTATCTTCATAACCAGACGCCGCCGGTCATTCATCGCGATATAAAGCCGGAAAATATCATTGTTACGGAAAATGAAGATGTTGTTCTGATTGATTTTGATATCGCAAGAACTTTCAAAACTGCAGAGGAATCAGATACTGCTTTCTTCGGGACAAAAGGATATGCGCCGCCCGAACAATATGGCTTTGCGCAGACCGATACCAGATCTGATATATATTCTTTCGGCGTGCTGCTTCGTTTTCTCCTGACTGACAGCGTACGGGAGAATCATAAGATTCGTCTCTATAAACCACTCAGGAACATTATTGCCAAATGTACGGCTTTTGATCCGAAGAATCGTTATTCAGACATGAAACAGGTGAAGCGTGCGCTGCTGAATGCAAATCCGCGCTCTCAGGTTTTACGGATCTTCAGGATATCGATTTGTGTTCTTGCGGCCATGACTGCTGTTTCTTTCGCCGGAAAAGCCGCCTATGAGCGGATCACATACAATCCTTTTACGGATGGCTCAGTTATTCCGCGAGTCATGCCGGATGAAGAGCGTCAGCAGGAGGCAGTTTCCTATCTGCAGAAAAAATACGGAACGCACATCTTCGATAACAGCGCCGCGCACTATACCGTCGGAATGCTGAAGGATACTCTGATTGAGTTATATGGTCTTGAAAATGACTATGTGAGAATTCCCAGTCCGTTAGAGCTTCCGCAGGAGAATGAAGCCCATTTTCTTCCCTGGTCTCTTAACGATATGCAATATATCGACAGGGATTATCTGGCGTATTTCGTGACAAAAACCTATTGGCCCCAGGTGGCTGCAGATTGGTCATCTATTAAAGGGAACCCGGAAGAATACCCAGGAATTACTGTGTCCTTGAAATGGTGCGAAGATCACGGAATTCTTACCGGTGTAAACCGGCCAAGGGATGTTTCCTGCGGAGAAGCGGCTATTGCGTTTGCTAACGCTGATAAAGTATATACCATGATGCACGACGATCAGAAAAAATAATCTGCTTAAGTGGGCGTGACGCCCACCTATTTCCCTCCATTGACTGATAGAATAAAGAAGGATCCCAAATTAACGTATTGGAGGGAAATGGAAATGAAAACCGAAAAGAGGATAACCGCTCTGCTATGCTTTGTTCTGCTTTTTGCTTTCCTTGTGTCTTGCAATAGCTGGGCGCTGGCTGAGGAAGTGCCGGAATTGAACTGGGCGGATCTGGGTACCGAAGAAGCAAAGGCACAAGGAACGTTCCAAAGGATTGAAGTGCCGGATTTGTCTACGATCCAGCTTTGGATTCCCGCTGAAATGATAGCGGTTGATACCAGTTTCATGGATGGCCCGTTTAAGCCTGTTGCACTTTATGGGACTGCAGATCAGACCAAGTCTGTTATTCTTTTTGTTTCAGAAGTATCCAGCCTGGACGATTACGTCGCACTTATGGAAAAAGAGGGAGGCGGCTCAAACTTCAAGACTATTTCAATAAATGGTGTTGAATGTATATCTTATGAAGTTGAAAAAGATAACATCTTAAGTCTGATTTATCCGGTTTCTGATCATATGGTGATCTCTGTGAATTGTATGCCAATGGACGCAGATGAAAACTGGGAAACAATAAGGAATATCATTTTTTCATCAATTCAGCCTGCAGAATAAACTGTCACATACTTAAAACGTTGAATCTCGATTAGGTGAGACAAGAAAAGAGTTAAATCAGAAGTGGAGAAGCGTCACACAACGGCTTCTTCACTTCTTTATTATATACTGTTTCTTATGTTGTTCTGTAAAGGGTAGATAATCCGTGTTCCGTTAATCAAAAAACTTCTCCCGAACAGCATCAGGAGAAGCTATGTAAAAGCATATTGAACAGGCCTTCAAAAACCAGTTTTTTGAAGACCTGTTTTTCTTGCATCAGAGAGCGGGGGATCTTTATTGCCGGAGTTGCAGCCTCCTCTTTCAGGTTTCTGAAAGGGCATAGATACCCCTTAGCAGTTTTCCCCCCCGCGATGAATAAAAGACGCCTCCGTATTCGGGAATCATCTGCACAGATTTCAGTTCAGGCAGTCATGCATTTCATTTGTCGACCATCTGCAGATAATGGAAAAGATCTGCCGCTTCTTTCCGGCATGCTTCTTCATATTCTGAATATTCAGTGGACCAAGGCATAACCACATCAAGGAAAGAAAGGTCCCCCTTCTGAACTTTCTCCTCGTTTTCCTTCATTAATCCCGGGACCTTTTCAAAGAGATAGCGTAAATAAGTGCTGGAATTGCATTTATTTTCTCTGCAGGTACCCATGATGGAAAAATAATAGGAAGCAGTCTGTGCGCCTTCCCTTTTTGTAAACTGCTTGCTGTTATTACGGAAAACGGACATGGGAATAAAGCAGCGCTCGCAGGCAGAATTATGCAGGGGGATGTCCGGGTTTTTTACTCCTGCCAGGAGGTGCTCTTTCCGGTTCACTGCATAAATCACTGCTTTGCCGAGGAGGCTTCCCTGGTCGAACTGTTCATCCTTAAGCTGCTGCTCTATGGTTTCATACAGATGGTTGACAAGTGGCAGGACAACAGATTCGCGCAGTTCACCGCGTGTTTTTCTGTCAAATCCTTTCATCTTCTTTTCCTCTTCGAGGATGGCGTCAATTTCCGTTATTACAGCCTGAGCCGGAAGTTTGGCACGGTTCTCACTGCTCATTGTTCGGATGTCTGGAACAGCCTTCAATGCATTGAAATAGTAATGCCGTATGTGTGACAGGCAGGAAGAAATTTCAAGATTCACCAGTTTCTTCTCGACGGCAGGATATACCCCATACCCATCGCATTCCACCATGCCGGAGTAGTCCTTCAGTATCTGCAGAAGGGTTTCCGTATCCCTGTGCCTGACAAAGGTCATTACGGTTACGGGCGGAACATCCAGCTTTTCACTTGTCCTTGCCAGCCAGAAATAGCTGTATTTTCTCCCGGTTTCCAGCGTTTCTTCCATTACTTTCCAATAGGTTTCATCCATCTGGATTGCAGGCTGGGCCAGTACCAGCTCCAGCATCCTTACAGTTACGGGTTTAATGGCAATCTCCCCAAACTGCCGGAGCCACTTGTAGACTTCCTGCTTTGTTATCATGCAGCCTTCCAGGTTTGCCATTTTTACCTGTTTGTTTATTGGAATCCCTTCGCCATAATAGCGTTCTGCCATATAGCCAAGCATATCGGCACTGACCCTGCTTCTCGAAAGCATTTTAATACTTTCTGCAGAAGCACTGCGGTACATTTTTCCTGTAACCATATCCTTGTAGATAAACACTTCGTGCCTCAGCAGAAAGATGCGGGCAGGCAGTGTCCTGTATTCCTCAACAAATTCTGAACTGACCAGCTGATATTTGTGGCCGGCGAATTCTGCAGCAATCGTTTCTTCTGTCCAGTTTTCAGAAACAGTAAGCGTTGGTATGTTTTTATCGCGGTTTTCCGTACAACTTTCTCCACGCCGGGGGGACGACGTGCGGGTTAATACAGAAGTCAGGCTTCCATTGCCGGAAGAACCCCTGCCGCTTTCGTTTTCTTCTTCACTCCCTTCATTTTCCTGGGGCAGAGAGATTTCAGGGACCTGAATCGGAGCTTTTCCAAAGGAATCCTTCTTTTCATAAAAATGCAGATAGTTATCTCTGCGCACCCGCTCACAGAGGTTGGTGTATGCCCTGAGTATTTCTTCATACCTGGTGTGCAATTCGATATAGCTGTCTGCTATCTGCTCCTTCGGCATATGCATTAAGTAATTCTTTGAATAGATTGAAGGAATGAAATCAGCCGGATTCGGAAGTTCAAGGGAGTCTTCCGCTTCCATTTCCGAGTCGGGTTCCGAAGTATTGCCACACAAAGAGGTGCCTCCCTGGAGACCGGTCGCGGGATCCAGACGCCGGTCGTCGGCATATGCTTTCCCTTCCGGCATTTCTGCAGATGCGTCGTCTCCCATTTTCTGCACATGCTGGTCAGGACTGGATTCTGCGGTTCCGTGGTTAGGGGCAGTCTCTTTATAATTGCAATACTCTTTCATTTTCTTTGCTCCACTTTACGGCTGTTTGTGTCTCCTGTTTCAGCCGATACTTTTGTTAATACTTCTGTGAAGTCTGACGATGCTTTCCGAATGCAGCCTTCAAGCAGGACGATCCGCATTTTCATTTCCATATTTTCTTTTGAAAGGACTGCGCATTTTTGCTTTACTTCCTCCAGTTCTTTCAGAACCGGCTCCATCCGGGCAGAGAAACCTTCCTCTTCCGGAACGGGATTCACTTCTGTCGTTTTATCTTTGGGTGGGCGTCCTCTTTTCCCGCTTGTTGGAATGACTTCATTGGTTTCAGGGTCAAGTCGTCCCAGCAGTTTGCGATGGGACCGCGACTGCTTTTTCTCTTTGCTCCAAAATGACTCCTGAGAATAAACGTACGTGGTCCCTGTCCGCTTATCATGCACATATACAATAGATGCCATTGCTCTCCTCGCTTTGAATTTTTCTTGTATTATACCTCTAAATACATCACTTGTCAAGTACTATTTAAAAATTTTTTCGAAACTGCAAACTTTTTTTCGGGGAAATGAAAAAGGCACCACCTTACGGTGATGCCCTACAGTGATGGACAGTTCCGGTTACGGGCGGAACGTCCCTTCACTCATTAGCTGCAGATATTGATCGTGCGTGATCTGGATTAATCCCTTCCTTTCATCCCTCGGCCAGTGAAATCGTCTGTTCTTTAATCGTAGATTCACAAGGACAAATCCTGCTTCTTCCCTTATGAGTCCTTTGATCTTATAGCTTGCTCTCCCACAGAACAGAAATAACTGGTTCTCTACATATGGATTGACTCCGTAGGTTGTTGATAGTGTTGCCGCCAATTGGTCTATTCCTTTGCGTAAATCAGTATAACCACTACATACCGCTATTGAAGAAAACACGCCAGCTTTCGCATCTGTCAGCATTTCATTTTCCTCCTGCTTTCTCCTCCTGCTCTTCTGCAGTATAACATGAAATTGCTGTTCCTTCACTGGCACTTCCTCTTCTTCTCAAATCCGCCTTACACGGAACATCTACCCTTTACGTTGTTCTCGATTTCATTATAGCTCATTTTAGGGCGCGTGTGTGGAATCCTTACAAAACTGTAAAAAAGTGCTTGACATTTGCAACTGTAAGGTTTGGAATCTGTTTCTCGTGTTCACAGAAAATCTGGAAGAACTGTTTACTAATTCGCTTTGTATGATAGAATCAAAAGCGAGAAAGTAATGTGATACGTTTTGAAAAGTCGCTTTGACATTCTGGACGAAATGGTTGATAGGGGAAACGGGTATCTACGCACAGCAGAGGTTGTCGCGCAGGGGGTTTCAAAACCTACTGTTGCGGAGTATGTGCAGGCTCGAAACATGGAGAGGGTTGCGCAGAGAATTTATTTGTCAGAAGAAGCCTGGCCAGACGAGCTGTTCTTGCTCTCTGCCGCAAATTCACGAATCATTTTTTCACACGAAACAGCCTTGTATCTCCACGGACTTATGGAACACGAACCTTCCGGAATTAGTGTTTCAGTAAAAGTGGGCTATAACGCCTCTCACCTGCGGCAAAAGGGAGTTCGTGTATAAACGCAGGATTATATAACAGGGTATGGCTTTTGATCTCAACAGAATAAGCGGGACAGTTCCTCCGTGAAGGTGGAGAAGTTTCGCCGTCGCACTGGTGCAATTATTCCGTCCCGGTGGTGCAAACATTCCGTGCACGTGGTGTTCATGGACCGATATTTATAATCAGGCAAGAGATTGAAGTACAGGAAAAGCAGACTGAATCTGTAGAGCAGTTTATTGCCCGGCTGAAGGATCACGCGCTGGAGATTGATACGCTGGACGGCTACATTCTCCATGAGCTGATTGAAGCCATCTATGTGGAAGCTCCCGATAAGAGCAGCGGACACCGTGTGCAGAGGATCCACATCAAGTACAGCGGCATCGGCTTCATCCCGATCAATGAACTGATAGCAAAGCAAACGGCGTGACCGGAGTCACGCCGCAAGCCTTGGAAACATTACGTTTTCATCAATATGAACCTTATACTGTTTTACGAAGCCCCCGGATCCGGGCGGCATTAGTTTATTGTGGGACAGCTTCAAGGTATTCCTCAAGGCACCAGTTATTCCGCTTGATGATTTCTGCGGCTTCCCGTCCGACGTACCGGAAATGCCAGGACTCGGCAATAAAGCCGGTTTTGGATTCCTTGTCCTTGGTATAGCGGACGATAAAGCCGTATTCATGGCAGTGTTCGTGCATCCACTTCTGCTGCTCGGTGCCCGTAAAATTGACGCCGGGAACGGTGATGTCGAAGGCCAGACCAGTCTGGTGTTCGCTGGTTCCTGCAGGAGCAACCGTATGATAGGTGGCGGAGAGGGCCTGTTTTCTTGACCAGTCGGAATGATTCCGGAGGTAGGTGGAAACCGAATTATCAACCAGACGCTGCTGTTCCTTGTAAGTCCGGTAGGCGGAAGATACCTGCCAGTTGGAAATACCATCTGAAATGGCGGCCTCGAGCATCTGACGCAGAGCCTCCAATGCATACCGGTTGGCCTTTGTTCCTTTGTATTTGACTTTGAGGACATCTCCCGGAATGCAGTCGGAGATTTCCATGAGATCGGAAGGAACGTAACCTTTGTCCAGGGGATAGTCCCGGTTGACCAGGATAAGGAAATCCGTCTTGGGGGCCGCAGAAGCGGGAAGGGCAGCATCACTGTAGAGCAGGGCCAGTGTTTTCTGGCCGGCGAGGCCGTCCGCAGTCAGATGGTTGACCGCCTGGAACATGCAGACGGCACTTTCTGTACGGCTGCCGAAATTGCCGTCGGCAGCATCATCCAGATAGCCGAGGCGGATGAGTGCTTCCTGAAGGCGGCGGACTTCCTCGCCCTCCGCTCCTTTGCGAAGGGTGACCACGGGTGTGGGCGTGGGCACCGGAGTGGGGGAAGGCGTAGGGCTGGGGGAAGGAGTGGGATCCGGGGTATATACCGGCAGCGCGCTTTTCATCTGCGGAGAGGCTGCGGGAGCATTGGAAGCAGAAGCATGGGAAGCTGCATGTGCAGCCGGACGGAACATGCTGCTGATGACCAGAAGAAGGTAGAGGAAGAGAGCGGCAATTGCGATGAGAAGGAGGATGCGGTAAAAGGATGGGAGTGTTCTGCTTCTTTTCCGTTTCGAAGAAGTACGCCTCCGGGTATTCTTTTTTTTCACGGAACTACTCAAAGCACCAGCCTCCTTTCTCAAGAATTGATTCTGCCCATGCTGTCAGCTGTGCATTATCCCGGAGGATTTCCTCCAGGCTGGCAGGAACGTTTTCTCCTTTGGCGATGCTTTCGGTGATAGCATCATTGATCCACTGTCCATAATGCGTGGTGTCCTTGTAGTTGCTGATATGCAGAACCCAGTCATCCCGGATGGAAAAATCATAAAGGGTGACATTTTCATAGGGGGTAAGCATGTCATAGGCGAGGGAACGGATAGCGAGCAGGGCATACAGTGTGCCTTTGCTGAGCATGCTGGACCATTCCGCCGCGGAATAGGGGGGAAAGAAAATATCAAACTGCGTTTCCGGATGGGAGGCAATAAAAGCGATGAGATTTGTCTCCAGGTTTGCACGGGCGTTTTCCAGGTAATAATCTTCCGGCAGAATATGATCCGGAGGGGTCAGCTGCGCATTGTACATGGCGATAGCACCATATTCATCCTTTCCTGCCCAGCAGTACATGCTGTCACGGATGCTGTTATCCTGCTGCTGCCCCCAGGTGGACAGACAACGGGGAAGAAAAGAAGCGATGACGGTGCGGTTGTACCAATACCGGACATCGTTGAAAGGGTTATTGTCATAGAGGTAGTCCGGAATACTCCGGGAAGAATATCCGGCATCGCTGATATAGGAATAGATGTCGAAACCATATACAATTCGCCGCATGGAATGCGTGCGGAAGGCCAGATTCATCAGCATAGCATGATTGGAAGCGGTTCCTGCAGCCGTACAGAGCTTGATGAACCGGCCGCCCAGCTGTGTGTCCATGAAAGTAGGGCGGAAATTCTCCGTGACAGAGCTGCCCACAATCGCGGAATCATAATCATAGTTCCTGACGATTCCGGCGTTTGCATAGACCTGGGTGGTATTGTCAATGGGGGGAATATAGTGTTCTGCCAGCCGGTAGACCTGAAAAGGGTCAATGAATGTGACCAGCAGGAAAAGAAAGAGGAAGGCGGCCAGCAGCAGAAGAAGGCTGAGCTGGCACCAGCGTTTTCTGTTCATAGCAAAGACCATCAGAAATTGAAGTAGAGGAAGACACTGACGCTGGAAAGGCAGAGGGTGCAGTAGGTCAGCAGCAGAACCGTCGCCAGAGAATTGGCCAGCGTAGGCTTGAACTTCATGATTTTTTCATAGTTATTGGGCAGCCCCAGACAGCAGAACAGGGCCAGAACATACCAGACCATCATGTAGATGGCATTATAGCCGGGATGGAAGCCGCCGGGAAGCGCGAAAGCAGAGGTGATTTCTGAACGCAGAGGGCCGAAGTCCATGAAAAACATGGTTTTTACAATGGAGAGTGCATCTGCCAGATTGACTGCCCGGAAGAAGACCCAGGCCACTGTCACAACGGTAAAATTGATTATCCACTGCAGGGCGGGATGCAGGCTGTCATACTGTTTGCGGAACAGCCGGTAGAACACGCTTGCCAGGCCGTGCAGAAGGCCCCAGAGCAGGAAAAGCCATCCGGCACCATGCCAGAGACCGGAAAGAAGGAACACGATAAGCAGATTGATATAGGTGCGCACGGCTCCTTTCCTGCTGCCGCCCAGCGGGAAATAGATGTAATTGGTAAGAAAGCGGGAAAGGGTGATATGCCAGCGCTGCCAGAATTCCCGGATGTTGAGGCTTTTGTAAGGAGAATTGAAATTGATGGGGATGGTGATGTTGAACATCTTGCCGATGCCCGTAGCCATGTCGCAGTAACCGGAAAAGTCGAAGTACAGCTGCAGGGTATAGCCGATGGCGATAAACCAGGCCTCTGCCGTGTTAAGGCTGGCAGCGGCGCCGAAGCCGACCTCGACGGCTTTGGCGAAGGTATCTGCGACAACGACCTTTTTAAAGAGACCGCGTGCGAATCCGTAGAGACCGGGTGCAAAGTTATCTGGATTGAAATGCCGGTTCTGCGGATCTGCAAACTGGGGAACGATTTCACTGTGCAGGACAATAGGGCCGGCAATCAGTTGCGGGAAAAAAGTGACAAAAAGCGCATAGTCGAGCAGGTGATAGGGGGGTACCGTTTTGCGGTAGCTGTCGATTACGTAGGACAGCTGCTGGAAAGTAAAGAAAGAGATGCCGAGAGGCAGCACAAGGTGCCGCAGGGTGAAGTGTGTGCCGAGGAAGGAGTTCATGTTTTCGGCAAAGAAATCATAGTATTTGAAGATAAACAATACCCCAAGATTGAGAAGGATGCCGAGGAGCATCAGCAGAAGGCGGGGAATCCTGGATGCCAGGCGCAGCATGCCCTGAGACAGGGCATAATTGACGAGAATGCTTCCTGCAATGATAGGCACATAGCTTGGGTTATTGTAGCCGTAGAATACGAAGGAGGCGATAACCAGGAAAGCCTTGTTGAGGGGAATCCGCTCCGGCAGCCTGCCCAACAGGAAATAGACAATGAGCGTGACGGGCAGGAAGGCAAGAATGAAAACATAAGAATTGAAAAGCATGGAGAACTCCTTTGAATGCGATCAGCCGACGGCATCTGCATGGGGAACATAGCTGGCAGGATCTGGTGTCGGTGTTGGAATGGGGGTGGGTTGGGGTGTCATGACCGGCAGCAGGGTTGGTGTTGCGGCAGGGGTACTGCCGACCTCGGGAGAGAAAAGAACGGCCTGGGTCTGCCTGCCGGCGGCGCCGTCTACGGTGAGCCCGTGATCCTTCTGAAATGCGCGGACGGCTTCAATGGTTCCGCCGTAATAGCCGCCGGTAACGGTCCCGTGGTAGTATCCCAGCTCCTGCAGACGCATCTGCACCATATAGACATCCCTGCCGGTTTTTCCACGGGAAAGGGTCCGGTAGCTGGTGGGCCAGTTTTCGGGGGTATATTCCGGGGTAGGGGTAGGTGCCGGAAGGGATCGTTCCCGCATAGTATTCTCATTGAGGGAAGGCTTCAGCGTCATGGTGTATTCGGGATCGTAGATTTCGCTTTCATAGACGGTGATGATGGTTCCGGCAGAGCAGTTGTCATAGATCCATTTGGCATCCGAAACCAGGAGCCGGACACAGCCGTGGGACTGACGGGTTCCTAGCGCCTTATAGGATGAAACGGCGAGGGCGCTGTCCACGGGCTGGGTATAGAGTACGGAATGGAAGGCATTGGCCTTGTCGATGCGGGTAAGATACTGCGCATGGGAGTCCCAGGTGGGAAAGTATCCCCATCTGGCCCTTGTTTTCGGCATGATGGTCGTGCCGAGCGGTGTGGGATTTTTGACGGTGCCCGTGGAACAGATCATTTCCCGGACGAGAACCGTATAGTCGCCATGCTCATCATAGGTATAAGCCCGGGTGATCTGGTTGGTGACGTCCACCATGAGCTTATACCGGGCAGGAGCAGGCGTAGGCGAAGGAAGCGGGGTTGCACTGGCAGGAACCGCTGCGGAAGAGAAGAGCAGCTCCTGAGTCTGTCTGCCCGCCACGCCGTCAACGTTCAGGCCGTTTTGCCGCTGAAAGGCGCGCACGGCATTCCGGGTGACCTTATAATAGCCTCCGGAGACTTTTGCCTCATAGAAACCGAGTGCTTTCAGCCGCTCCTGGAGCTGACTGACCAGCGTTCCGGAATCGCCGTATTTCAGGGTTTTCTTATAAGTGAAAGAGACTGCTCCGACATATCCTTCCGGCGCTGCGGTGGGGACGGGGCTTTCGAAAAAATAAATATCTTCCTCTTTCCAGCTTTCCCCGGGGAGATCTTCTTCCAGCTCCGGAGACCAGAGAATGCTTTCACTGTCCGGAGAGATGAAGGAGATTTCTCCGCCTTCGTTCAGCATGACTTTTCCGTTATCATCTTCCCATAAGATGGTTTCAGCAAAGGAAAAGGCGGGAAACAGTAAGAAAAAAAGCAAAAAAAGAAAGGAGAGATGCCGCATAGTGCCTCCGATTGATATCGACAGTTGAACAGAGTAATCATATCACAGCAGAAGGGGCACTGCAAATGAAAACGCATGAAAAAAAGCGGACAACTGTTCGTTGTCCGCTGAAAAAGTGAAGCAGATTATCGATTCGAGGCAGTATCTACTTCCGTGGGCTGCGGAATGACAAGCTTCAGGGTCAGAGTCTGACCGTTACGGTCGATCTCCACATTCACGATTTCACCAGGAGTCTGTTTTGCCTTCACTGCATTGAGTTCATCCGCAGAGGTGATCTTCTCGCCGGCGAACCCGGTGATGATGTCGCCACGCTGCAGGCCGGCACGCTCAGCTGCACTCATGGAGTTGACTTCGGTGATATAGACGCCTCTGGGCATGGAATACTGTCTGCTGATTTCCTCAGTTACATCGGAAATCGTGATACCGAGCATGATACGGCTGCCGTTGGTCTGTGCTTCCACTGCATCCGGGTCATTGATCATCTGCTCGATGAGGTCCTTTATGTCGTTGACAGGGATTGCATAGCCGATGCCTTCGATCTGTACATTGGAAGCCTTTGCATAGACAATACCCATGAGGTTGCCGTAGGAATCGAAGAGTGCGCCGCCGGAGTTGCCGGGGTTCACGGAAGCATCTGTCTGTATGGCGTTGATCCGGGTATCATCGATGGTCATTTCCTGCTGGAGGGCGGAAATAATGCCGGCTGTAACGGAACCGTGTACCGTTCCCATGGGGTTGCCGATGACAACTGCCAGTTCACCGACTTCAAGCGTATCGCTGTTGCCGAAGGTTACAGGGGTCAGGTTGTCGGCTTCGATCTGCAGGACAGCGACGTCATGGCTTTCGGAAGAACCGACCAGGGTAGCTTCATACTCCGTCTCTTCCCCGTCCTCGCCTCTTACATAGACGATGATCTTGTCAGCGCCGGAGATGACGTGGTTGTTCGTGACGATGTATCCGTCGTCGGAAATGATGACACCGGAACCGCTGGCTGTACGGGTGATTTCACGAGGGGAACGATCGCCGTAGCCGTAAGGATATCCGTAGCCGTATCCGAAGAAGCCGAAGGGGTTGTAATAATCGTTATTGTTGTAGACAACTTTGGTTTCCGTCTCGATTGCCACGACGGAATTCTGGTTCTTCTTGGCGATTTCCTTGACGGAAAGCGCATTTTCGTCACTGGCTGCCTCGATTACGCTGAAATGTTTATCCGACTTGTCCGATGTCTCGGCAGTAGCCAGCACGGACAGGGAAGCAACAGCAATAAGAGCAATGACTGCGATAAGAGAGATTACTGAAAGTACATGTTTACGCATATGAATTCTCCTTTCCGGAAAATGAATTAACAGTTTCTTGTGCCTTCCTTCGGAAGACGCCGTAATTATAAATCGGCTCTTTGACATAAAAATGGTAAGCTTTCAAAAAGATCGTGAAGGAAATGTGACGAAATTGTGTCAGCGGTCAGTGGACGAAGGGTATCCGGAAACCGAAGAAAAAGCAAAAAAGAGGGCACGCGGAGGTGTCCTCTTTTGCGGGAAAAGCAGAACGCTGCCGGCCGGAAACCGGGGCGCGGCTTTTCCGGCCGGCAGCAGGGCAGAACATCAGTCGGACTGCAGGGCATCATACCCTTCCTCGCCGGTGCGGACGCGGACAACATTTTCGACATCGTAGACGAAGATTTTTCCGTCTCCGATGTGTCCGGTGTGAAGGACGGCGCAGGCCGTTTCGATGACCTCCCGGACCGGAACTTTGCTGACGACGATGTCCACCTGTACCTTCGGCAGAAGGGTAACCTCGACCGGAGTGCCGCGGTAGTACTCCGGCGTTCCTTTCTGTGTACCGTAGCCCATGACGTTGGTCACCGTCATTCCGGTGATGCCGATTTTGTTCATGGCATTTTTGAGCCCTTCCAGTGCAGAAGGTCTGCAGATAATCTGAATACGGGTGTAGACCGGAGAATCCGGGGCTTTCTCCTTGTTCTTTTCCGGAGATGCCGTTCCCTGATAGGACATGGAAGCGGAGGCCGTGCTGCTGTCCTGACTGAAAGTATCGTCCGGGAGCATGGCGATTCCGGCATAGGCAGTGGGAAGGCCGTGCTCGGAACGGTCAAGCCCCATGACTTCCTCCGAAGCATCTGCACGGAGTCCGATGGTTTTCCGGATCATGGTAAAGACAATGGTGATGACGACGGCAGTCCAGGCGATCGTTGAAATCACCCCGGCACACTGCACCAGCAGGAAGGAGAGGCCTCCGCCGTAGAAAACCCCTTTCATGGTGGAAACGCCGGTGGCAAAGAACCCGGTCAGGATGGTGCCCAGTGCACCGCATACGCCATGAACGGAGATGGCTCCGACAGGGTCATCGATCCGGGCAATTTTATCGAAGAATTCCACGGAGAGGACAATGGCAAAACCGCAGCACAGACCGATGACGGCAGCGCCGAAGGGACTGACGGCGTCGCAGCCTGCAGTGATGCCTACCAGACCGGCCAGGGAAGCGTTGAAAGTCATGGAGACATCCGGTTTTCCGTAGCGGAGCCAGGTGAAGAACATGGTGGTGAGGGTAGCCAGAGCGGCGGAGAGGTTTGTGTTGAAGAAGACGATGGAGGCGGCGGAGAGAAGACTGTCGCTGTCCATGCCGACGGTGGAGGCACCGTTAAAGCCGAACCAGCAGAACCACAGGATGAAGACACCCAGAGCGGCAATGCTCAGGTTATGGCCGAGGATGGCACGGGGCTTTCCGTCTTTTCCGTACTTGCCGATCCGGGGCCCGAGCATTCGGGCGCCGATCAGTGCACAGACACCGCCGACCATGTGCACGGCGGTGGAGCCGGCAAAATCGTGGAAGCCCATCTGAGCCAGCCAGCCTCCGCCCCAGATCCAGTGCCCGCTTACGGGATAGATGAACAGGGAAATGGCGGCGGAGTAGAGGCAGTAGGCAGAAAACCTGGTGCGCTCGGCCATGGCGCCGGAGACGATGGTGGCGGAAGTGGCGCAGAAAACGGTCTGGAAAATGGCGTAGGCCCAGAGCGGTACACCGGGCGGGAGAATATGGCTGTAATCCTTCAGAATGAACGGATCAATCCAGCCGAACAGCGCTGTCCCTGCACCGAACATGATCCCGTAGCCGAAAATCCAGTAGAGCGGGGTTCCGATGCAGAAGTCCATCAGGTTTTTCATCAGGATATTCCCGGAGTTTTTTGCACGGGTAAATCCCGCCTCACACATGGCAAAGCCAGCCTGCATGAAGAAAACCAGAGCAGCGCCGAGAAGGACCCAGATGGTGTTTACGGGAGAATAGTTCATTCAGATCACGTTCCTTTATTTGAAGTATTATCAAAAAAGGCACAGGGGCATGCTGGCGAGCAGGCTCGCCGGCACACCCTTGTGCCTTAATGATTCAGTATCCTGGAGAAATGCTGCCGGAAGAAGGGAAAAGGGCGGTTGGACCGCAATGTTCTGCAGCAGAAGCAGCAGACGCCGGGAAAAAACGTTCCGGAAAGTCCGGATCCTATTTTCCGCTGTCGCCGTAGTTGGCCAGAACCCGGGCGGAAGGATCATCCACATCACAGCCCGGCCAGCTTTTGTTGGGCATCCAGTAGCCCGGGATCATCCGGGCCTGGTTGGGGTAGAACCGTTCAAACAGTTCCCGGTACAGCAGGCTTTCCTTGGTAAAGGGGCGGCAGTAATCGTACTTTGCGGCCCCGGCGGCGAACTGTTCATCGGTGAAGGTCCTTTCGGCCAGCGCCTTGAGGTCGTCCACCATACTGTGCCCGACTGCGTCGGAGAAAGCAGCCTTCTGCCGCCAGAGGATTTCGTCAGGGAGGATATGGTCTTCAGCAAAAGCCCTGCGGATCAGGTACTTTCCTATGTTGTGGCGGTTCATTTTCAATTCGGGATCAATGCTCATGGCATAACGGACAAACTTGAGATCCCCGAAGGGGACGCGGGCCTCCAGACTGTTGACGGAGATACACCGGTCTGCCCGGAGTACATCATAGACGTGAAGTTCACGGATGCGCTTTTCCGCCTCTTCCTGGAAAGCGGCGGCATCGGGGGCGTAATCCGTATATTTGTAGCCGAAAAGCTCATCGGAGATTTCTCCTGTCAGCAGCACGCGCACATCCGTATTTTCGTGGATCCACTTACAGACGAGGTACATGCCGATGCTGGCCCGGATGGTCGTGATGTCCCATGTCCCCAGCAGTTCCACCACCGCAGGGAGCGCATCCAGGACCTCTTTTTCGGAAATGATGACCTCCGTATGGTCGCTGCCAATGTAGTCTGCAACCATGCGGGCATATTTAAGGTCAATGGCGTCGATATCCATGCCGATGGCGAAGGTGCGGATCGGCCTTTGGAGAATCTTCTGGGCAATGGCGCACACTAGGGAGGAATCCAGGCCGCCGGACAGCAGAAAGCCGATGGGGGCATCTGCATCCAGCCGTTTCCTGACTCCGTCAATCAGAAGCCGGCGGAGCTTGTCGCAGACAGCCTCTTCTTCCTTCATGGTGAAGTAGCCGACATAGGCCGGATCCGCATACCGGATGAATTCCCCGTCCATCCAATAGTGGCCGGGAGGGAAAGGCAGAATGTTTTTGCACAGACCAAGCAGGTTCTTGGGCTCACTGGCAAAGGCCCATTCCCCGTCTTCCAGTCTGCCGTAATACAGCGGCCGGATACCGATAGGGTCCCGGGCAGCAAGGAGCTTCTGCTTTTCGCCGTCCCAGAGAATCAGGGCAAATTCCGCATCCAGGGTTTTGAACATCTCCACTCCGTACTCATGGTAGAGCGGCAGGAGAATCTCGCAGTCAGATTGGCTGATCAGTTCATATTTTGCAAGCAGACGATCCCGCAAAGGCCGGAAGTCGTACAGCTCGCCGTTGCAAACAACGGCGTCCCGGTCCCTGTAAAAAGGCTGCATGCCGCGTGCATCCAGCCCCATGATGGCCAGACGGTGAAAACCGAGATATCCGCAGGGGATCTCTTCAAACCGGCTCATGTCGGGACCGCGGGAAACGGTTCGCTGAAAGGCCTGCTTCAGGGTATCTTCAGGGATGTTCTTGCTGGTAACGCCAAAGATGGAACACATGGAAAGGCACCTCCTCCGATGGTAGGCAGCTGCTGGGCTGATTTCAGGACGAAGGCCGCCGCTCCGTGGTGCCACCTGATTTGCTTCTCTTGAAAGGGCTCTGTCAAGCCCCGGCGGGGATAACGTGCCGCTCCTCACGCCGCCCCTACTTGCCGAAGGCTTTGGGTTTGGACTTGGAAGGGTTTTTCTCCGGAAGGAGCATACGGGACTCTCAGCAGCGCCCGCTCTCTGGGATGCCGGCCTTCAGGGTACTTTGCTTCCGCAACGCTTTTTTCGTATGAAATTGGCCGTATTGTAGCACGCGAAAAAAGGGGAGTCAAGCATAAAATGAATTTTTAATAATATTGAAATTGCAATTTATTTGAGATAATAATGAAAAAAATAAAATTTTAGCAAGAACACATGTTAAATCTTTCAAATAACGCTTGACAATGCATAGAATAACGCTTACAATACATCACGACAAGGCAAGGGGGTCAGGTCACTGGGCTCTGCTTGTCGTTTTTTTTTATTTAAAAGGAGGCAGTTTTATGGGTAAGTATACAAAGGAAGACATCATCCGGATGGTTCAGGAAGGAGATGTGGAGTTTATCCGCATGCAGTTTACGGATATATTCGGGCAGCTGAAGAATGTCGCCATTACGGCAGGACAGATCGAGAAGGCAGTCAACAACCAGATCATGATTGACGGCAGTTCGATTGAAGGCTTTGTCCGAATCAACGAGAGCGACCAGTATCTGCATCCGGACCTGGATACATTTGCCATACTTCCCTGGAGGCCTCAGCATGGCAAGGTTGCCCGCCTGATCTGTGATGTCTACAATCCGGACGGTACTCCCTTTGAAGGAGATCCGCGAGGGGTCCTGAAGGGCGTTCTCCGGAAAGCGGCGGATATGGGATACGCTTTCAATGTGGGGCCGGAAATGGAGTTTTTCCTCTTCCAGACAGACGATCAGGGGCGTCCTACCACCACGACTTCGGATGAAGCCGGATACTTTGATCTTGGCCCGCTTGACCACGGGGAGAGCACACGCAGGGAAATCTGCATGACGCTGGAACAGATGGGCTTCGAAATCGAAGCCAGCCACCATGAAGTGGCTGCCGGACAGCATGAGATTGATTTCAAATATGCGGATGCCCTGACTGCCGCTGACAACATCATGACGTTCAAGCTGGCAGTGAAGACCCTTGCCCAGAAGAACGGACTGCATGCAACCTTCATGCCGAAACCGGTATTCGGGATCAATGGCAGCGGCATGCACACCAACATGAGCCTGTTCCGGGACGGCAGGAACGTGTTCGCGGATCCCTCGGACAAACGCGGGCTCAGCAGGGAGGCATATTCTTTTATTGCCGGCATTCTTGCCCATGTCAGGGGCATGGCGGCGATAACCAATCCGCTGGTAAACAGCTACAAGAGGCTGGTGCCCGGATATGAGGCGCCCTGCTACCTGGCCTGGAGCGCCAGCAACCGCAGCGCCCTGATCCGCATTCCCGCGGCGCGGGGCATGGGCACCCGCGTGGAACTGCGCTGTCCGGATCCGTCCTGCAATCCTTACCTGAACATGGCGGTCTGCCTGGCTGCCGGCCTGGACGGCATTGAAAAGGGGATGACGCCTCCGGCGGAAATCACCGAGAACATCTTTGCCATGGATGCGGCAACCCGGGAAGCGAAGGGCATTGTGTCCCTGCCCGGCACCCTGAGGGAAGCGATTGACTGCCTGAAGGAAGATCCGGTGATCTGTGGGGCGCTGGGAGAGCATGTCCTGTGCCAGTATGTGGAAGGAAAGGAAAAGGAATGGGACGCCTACCGTACCCATGTCAGTCAGTGGGAAATCGGCCGCTATCTGGTAATGTACTGATGCTAACGGAAAACGGATGGACAGGCCTGCCGAAGCAGGCGCGAGAAGGAGAAGACAGTGGCCAGTTTTGTGATTGCAAGCACTTCGGAGGCAGCACGGCTGCAGCTTTCCCGGCTGCTGTCTTCTGCCGGATATGAACTGTTCCGTTGCTGTGCCTCGGAAGGTGAACTTCGGAGGGTACTGGCTGCCTGTGAAGAGAGCATTGTGATTCTGGCAGGAAGGCTTCCGGGACTGCAGGCGGAAGAGCTGCAATGGGATTATGGGGGCAGAATAAAAATCCTCCTGATTGAAAAACCCGGTTTCCGGAAAGAGGATGAGCCGGGAAAGATTTTTCATCTGACCATGCCGGCTTCCGGACAGACCATTCTGGGAGCCCTCGAAATGCTGACGCAGATGAACAGCGTGCAGATGCCAAGGCGGTCGGGTGCAGACCGGCAGGTGGTCGAGCAGGCAAAGCAGATGCTGATGGCGGAGCTGTCCATTTCCGAAAGGGAGGCGCATCGCCGGATGCAGCAGTACGCCATGAATCATGGCATCAAAATGACGGAGTATGCGGAAAGAATACTTCGTTCGTCAAGGGGGACGTAGTGATGCGGGATCTTGAATATCCGCTGTACCACAGTGAACTGGAGCACGAATCCTGCGGGGTGGGTGCGATTGCGGACTTAAGCGGAAAGGCAACGCACCGCACTGTGGACCAGGCGCTTTCCATCGTGGAACGCCTGGCCCACCGGGCGGGAAGCGATGCCCAGGGAACCACCGGCGACGGAGTCGGTATCATGACACAGCTTCCTCACGCTCTCTTCTGCGCCTGGGCGCAGGAGGAGGGGATTCTCCTGGGAAATCCGGGGGACTACGGCGTGGGGATGTTCTTTTTGCCGGAGGATGAGGTTGCATCGGAAAATGTCTGCCGGATTTTTGAACAGCTGGCGGCATCCGAGCAGCTGACGGTTCTCGGGTGGCGGAACGTGCCCTGCCATCCCGCCCAGCTTGGCGCTGGCGCCCGGCGGACGATGCCGCGCATCCGGCAGTGTTTCCTGAAGCGGCCGGAAAACATTCCCGCGGGCCAGGGTTTTGACCGGAAAATGTATGTCCTGCGCCGGGTGTTTGAAAAGCAGGATACGGATACGTATATCTGCTCTCTTTCCTGCCGGACCATTGTCTATAAAGGCATGATGCTGGTCAGCCAGCTCCGCTCCTTCTATGACGACCTTCAGGACGTACGCTACATCAGCCGGATGGCGATGGTGCATTCCCGCTTTTCGACCAATACGTTCCCGTCCTGGAGCAAGGCGCATCCCCAGCGGATGCTCCTGCACAATGGAGAAATCAACACCATCCGGGGGAATCATGACCGCATGAAGGCCCGGGAGGAAACCATGCAGTCGCCGGTAATGAAGGAAGAAATGCGCCGGGTGCTGCCCGTGGTTGAGGAAGGCGGCAGTGACAGCCAGATGCTGGATAACACCCTGGAATTCCTGACCATGAACGGGTTTCCGCTGGCCCTGGCGGGAATGATCCTCCTGCCGGAGCCCTGGCAGGGATCCCGGAAGGCAACTCCCTGGCGGGATCTGTACCGCTACTATGCCACCATGATGGAACCCTGGGACGGTCCTGCGGCTGTCCTGTACTCGGACGGGGAAAAAGTCTGTGCATCCCTGGACCGCAACGGGCTTCGCCCGCTGCGGTGTGCGCTGACGGATGACCGGAGGCTTATCCTCTCATCCGAAGCGGGGGTGCTGTATGAAGAAAATGCGCACATCCTCCGCCGGTGGAAACTGAAGAGCGGGGATGTGCTGGAAGCAGACCTGGAGACCGGGATTCTTTCGGAAAGTGAAGTGCTGAAAACCCGGTATGCAGGGGCAGAACCCTATTCGGAATGGATGCGGCACAGGATCTGCCTTGCAGACCTGCCCCGGGAGGGAAAGTGCGGGCCGACTGCGTCAGAGGAAACACGGACCCGCCTCTGCAGGGCTTTCCATTATACCTGGGAAGATGTGCAGGACGTGTTGCTGCCAATGGCACAGAAGGGGACGGAGCCCATTGTCTCCATGGGGGCGGACGAGCCGCTGGCGGCACTTTCCGGAGTGCATCCTTCCCTGTTTGACTATTTCAGGCAGCGCTTTGCGCAGGTAACGAACCCGCCGATAGACACGCTGCGGGAAGAAGTGAAGACGGACTGCTCCATCTATATCGGGGACGATGGCAATCTGCTGACGGGAGGACCGGAAAACAGCACGATTCTGGAACTGCCGTCGCCGGTACTGACGGAGGAGGAACTTGCAGGAATCCGCAGTATCCGGCATGAGGCTTTTTCCGTAGCCACGGTTTCCCTCCTTTATGAGAAGACGGAAACCCTGGAGGAAGCGCTGGAGGCGTTTTTCGGGGAATGCGATCGGGCATGCCGGAGACGGGCAAACATCCTGATCCTGTCCGACCGGGGCGTGGATGCGGAGCATCTGGCGATTCCCTCCCTGCTGGCGGTTTCCGCCCTGGAGCAGCATCTCATCCGGATCAAGAAACGGACGGCCGTTTCCGTGATCCTCGAAAGCGGAGAACCCCGGGATGTGCACCAGCTGGCGATGCTGATCGGATTCGGGGCGCGGGCAGTCAGCCCTTACCTTGCCCACGACTGCATCCGTGCCTGCTGCCGGAAAGGGCAGCTGCAGAAAAGCGAAGCGGAAGCTGTACGGGATTACAATCATGCCCTCTGTGCGGGCGTGCTGAAGATTGCCTCCAAGATGGGAGTTTCCACCCTGCAGGCATACCAGAGTGCGCAGCTGTTTGAGGCGGTGGGACTGGACGGACAGCTGGTGGAAAAGTACTTTACCAATACGCCGTTTGTTCTGGGCGGAACAAATCTGCAGAAGATTGAGGCTGACAGCCGCTTCCATCATGCGGAAGCCTTCTCGGCTGACCCGCAGACCGGTCTTGCCAGCATCGGCATCCACCGTATGCGGACCGGAGGGCAGGCGGAAGCACATCTCTACCGTCCGGAAACCATCCACCTGCTGCAGCAGGCTGTCTGGACGGGGGACCGGGCTTTGTTTGACCGGTATGCACGGTGCGTGGAGGAGGAAGGCCCCGGAACCATACGGTCCATGCTGACGTTCCGCTATGAAGCGTGCCGTCCCGTTCCGCTGGAGGAAGTGGAAAGCGAGGAAGAGATCGTGAAACGCTTCCGTACCGGTGCCATGAGCTACGGCTCCATTTCGCGGGAAGCGCATGAATGCCTGGCGGAAGCCATGAACCGTCTGGGCGGAAGATCCAACAGCGGGGAAGGCGGCGAACTTCCGGAACGTTTCGGGACACCGCTCAATTCGGCGATAAAGCAGGTGGCATCCGGGCGCTTCGGCGTGACCAGGGAATACCTGCTTTCCGCACAGGAGATTCAGATCAAAATGGCGCAGGGAGCAAAGCCCGGTGAGGGAGGACATCTGCCCGGGGCAAAGGTGACGAAGAGCGTGGCGGAAACCCGATGCTCCACACCGGGGATTTCCCTGATTTCTCCGCCGCCCCATCATGATATCTATTCCATCGAGGATCTGGCAGAACTGATCTATGACCTTCAGTGTGCCAACGAAAGGGCAAAAATCACGGTGAAACTGGTCTCTTCCCTGGGGGTGGGCACGATTGCCAGCGGCGTTGCCAAGGCAGGAGCGGGCGGAATCCTGATTTCGGGAGGAGAAGGCGGTACCGGTGCGGCGCCGGTGAGCAGCGTCCACCATGCCGGGCTGCCCTGGGAAATCGGACTGGCGGAAGCCCACCAGGTGCTCTGCCGCAACCGTCTGCGGCAGAAAGTGACGCTGGAGACGGACGGCAAGCTGATGACCGGCCACGATGTGGCGGTGGCGCTGCTGCTGGGGGCGGAGCAGTTCGGATTTGCGACGGCCCCACTGGTAGCCATGGGCTGCCGGATGATGCGGGTCTGCCACCTGGGCACCTGTCCCTTCGGCATTGCCACCCAGGATCCGGAGCTCCGCAGACGCTTTGCCGGAAAACCGGAGTATGTGGAGCGGTTCATGCGGTATATTGCCGGACAGCTGCGGGAGATAATGGCAAAACTCGGCGCACGCACCGTGAACGAACTGGTGGGGCGCAGCGACCTGCTGAAGCCGAAAGAGGATGCGGCGCTGAACCTGTCGGAACTCATCGGGTTTTCGAGAAACACTCATTTCCAGCCGGAAGCAAGGCACGACTTTCATCTGTCCGAACGCCTGGATGCAAGGCTGTTTCAGAACCATGTCCACCTGACGACCACGGACAGGACCTTCGGCACCATGCTGAAGGGAGAACGGGAAATTCAGGCACAGGGGTGCGGCGGCCAGTCCTTCGGGGCCTTTTTGCCGGCAGGACAGAAAATTACCCTGTACGGGGTAGCGAATGATTATCTCGGGAAAGGCCTGTCCGGGGGAACCCTGGCGGTCTGCCCGCCGGTGGACAGCCTCTGGCGTCCGGAAGACACCCTGATCGGGAATGTGGCCCTGTACGGCGCAACCGGCGGATATGCCTTTATCGCCGGGATGGCAGGCGAACGCTTTGCCGTGCGCAACTCGGGGGCCGTGGCGGTCGTGGAAGGCGTGGGAGACCATGGCTGCGAGTACATGACCGGGGGCCGCGTGGCGGTGCTGGGGCCCGTGGGAGATAATTTTGCGGCAGGAATGAGCGGCGGCATTGCCTGGGTCCTGGAAGAGGACGGGGGGCTCTGTGAACGGCTGAATACAGGACATGTAAAGGCATATCCGGTTTCCAGGAAGATGGCGGACGAACTGAAAGCGCTCCTGGCAATGCATGAACATGCAACGGGTTCCGTACGGGCGAAAAGGATTCTGGAAGACTTTGATGCATACCTGGGAAAATTCAAAATGGTGATTTCGGACGAATATCGGGCTTTCCTGAAAGGGGTGCGGCAGGATGGGTAAGACAACAGGCTTTCTGGAAATAGAACGCCGGGAAAATCCCTTTCGGGAAGTCCGGAGCAGGCTTCTGGATTTTGAGGAGCTGCATATCCCGCTGGAAACCGGAGAAAGGCGAAGCCAGGCGGCAAGGTGCATGAACTGCGGTGTTCCCTTCTGCCAGTCGGAATATGGCTGCCCGATGCATAACCTGATTCCGGAATGGAACGATCTGCTGTACCGGGGACAGGAAAGGGAAGCCCTGGAGAGGCTGATGCTGACAGCACCGTTTCCGGAGCTGACGGGCAGGGTGTGCCCGGCACTTTGCGAAAAGGCATGCAATCTGGCGGAAGAAGGGGTCACCAACCGGGACAATGAAAGGTATCTTGCAGAGACCGGCTTTTCAAAGGGATGGATACAGCCGAGGATTCCGGCCTTCCGCTCGGGAAAAATCGTGGCGGTGGTGGGAAGCGGCCCTGCTGGACTGGCCTGCGCAGACCTGCTGAATCAGCTGGGGCACCGGGTGACGGTCATTGAACGGGCGGATGCCCCCGGCGGGCTGCTGATGTACGGGATCCCGAATATGAAACTGCCCAAGGAGATCCTGATGCGGCGCATCCGCCTGATGGAGGAGGAGGGAATCGCCTTCTTAACCGGTACGGAAGCGGGGGAATCCCTGCAGGAAGCGTATGATGCAGTGGCCCTTTGCTGCGGTGCCAGGAAGCCACGGTCCCTGAATGCGGAAAACATGGATGCCCAGGGAATACACTTTGCCGTGGATTATCTGACGGCGGGCACGAAAAGCGTGCTGCTCGGACAGCCTCCGGAGATCACCGCACGCGGCAGGCACGTGGTGGTAGTGGGCGGAGGAGATACGGGAAATGACTGCGTTGGGACAGCCCTGCGCCAGGGGTGTGCTTCCGTGACGCAGCTCGAAATGATGCCCCCGGCGCCGGCATGCCGGACGCCGCAGAATCCCTGGCCGGAATGGCCCCGCATTCTGCGCACGGACTACGGGCAGGCGGAAGCGGCGGCGGTTCAGGGGGGCGATCCGAGACGCTATGAAACTACGGTCAGCCGTATTCATGCGGATGCCCAGGGACAGATCCGGGCGGTGACCGTGGTCCGGCTGGCGGAGGGGTCCGGAGGGAAACGGCAGACCGTGCCGGGAAATGAAACGGAGCTGCTCTGCGATCTGCTGCTGATTGCCGCCGGCTTTGCCGGATGTGAGGAAAAGACCCTTTCCTGTTTCTCCTTGACGGCAGACTTCCGCGGAAGGCTGATGCCTGCAGACGGAAGCCATTATCTGAAAGGAAAGCTTTTTGCGGCGGGAGATATGCACACGGGGCAGTCTCTGGTAGTAAGGGCGCTGGCGGACGGACGTGCGGCGGCGCGGGAGATTCATGCATGGCTGGGGAGGAAGCGTTCATGACGAAATATATCTTTGTTACCGGCGGCGTGGTAAGCGGCCTGGGAAAGGGAATTACCGCCGCCTCGCTCGGCAGGCTCCTGAAGGCCAGGGGCCTGAAGGTGGCTGCCCAGAAACTGGACCCCTATATCAATGTGGACCCGGGAACCATGAGCCCTTATCAGCATGGAGAAGTCTATGTCACCGAGGACGGCGCGGAGACGGATCTCGACCTCGGCCATTATGAGCGGTTCATTGATGAGGACCTGAACCGGTATTCCAACCTGACTACCGGAAAGGTTTATTCCAATGTGATTCACCGGGAACGGCAGGGAGGATATCTTGGCTCTACCGTCCAGACCATTCCGCATATCACGGATGAAATCAAGCATTTTATCTACCGGGTCGGGGAGAAGACGGATGCGGATGTGGTAATCACGGAGATCGGGGGCACCATCGGCGATATCGAAAGCCAGCCCTTCATTGAGGCCATCCGTCAGGTGGGGCTGGAGGTGGGACGGGAAAATGCCCTGTATGTGCATGTGACCCTGGTGCCGTATCTCAAGGCCAGCGGCGAACACAAGTCGAAGCCGACGCAGCATTCCGTGAAGGAACTGCAGGGCATGGGCATCATGCCGAACATCATCGTGCTGCGGGTGGATGAGAAAATCACGGACAGCAGCATTTTTACCAAAATTGCCCATTTCTGCAATGTAAAGGAAGACTGTGTCGTGGAAAACCTGACCCTGCCGATCCTGTATGAGGCGCCCCTGATGCTGGAAAAGGAAAATTTTTCGGGCATCGTCTGCAGGGAACTGGGCATACAGACCGGAAAACCGGACCTTTCGGAATGGACTGCCATGGTGGAACGCATCCGGCATCCCGGCAAGCGGGTATGCATCGGGCTGGTGGGAAAATATGTGCAGCTTCACGATGCCTATCTTTCGGTGGCGGAGGCACTGCGGCATGCGGGCTATGCGATGGATACAAGGGTGGAGATCCGCTGGATTGATGCGGAAAACGTAAAGGAAGAGAATGCGGAGAGCCTGCTTTCCCCGCTGCAGGGGATTCTGGTCCCGGGCGGATTCGGCAGCAGGGGCATTGAGGGGATGATCCTTGCTGCAAAATATGCAAGGGAGCATCATGTGCCGTACTTCGGCATCTGCCTGGGCATGCAGATTGCGGTCATTGAATATGCAAGGAATATGGCCGGGCTCGAAAATGCCAATTCCCGCGAATTTGATGAGAACGCTCCCTACAGGGTCATCGATTTCATGCCGGGGCAGAATGAAGAAATTGACAAGGGCGGGACACTGAGGCTTGGAAAGTATCCCTGCATGCTGGCGGAGAATACGGTGATTGCCGCCTGCTACGGGACCCGTGAAATCAGTGAAAGGCACCGGCACCGGTACGAATTTGTCAATGCCTTCCGGGAGCCGCTGCAGACTGCCGGGCTATGCCTGTCCGGGCTGTCGCCGGACGGGAGACTGGTGGAGACGGTGGAAATTCCCGGGGAAAAATTCTATGTGGGCGTGCAGTTCCATCCGGAATTCAAGAGCCGGCCCAATAAACCGCATCCCCTGTTTGCCGGATTTATCCGTGCTGCCATGGACAGATGAAAAAATCGCTCATCATCCGGAAATGATGAGCGATCTTTTATGCCGGGAAGCGCTGCGGCCGGGAGGCATTTCCAGGCGGAATATACGGGGAAAGGCAGCCGGTCAGCGGGTCTGCTGCAGGGCGTGGAAACCCAGGGTAAGAAGGTCCATGCCCACCCGCTGCAGGGGATGCAGGTTGACGAGTTTTGCTCCGTTGATGGCCATGGCGACGCCGCACTGCCTCTCGGGATCGGCAAAGAATTCGGAAACCATGCCATAGGCAACGCCCTGATGGCCGACCGGTGCAAAGCCGGGGAAAACCCCGGGCAGAAAGGCCGTATTGAGGCCTCGGCCTGCAGGCCGGATTTTTCCGGTGCCTGCCTGTTCCTTCCGCATTTCCTGAAGGGAGCGGAAGGTCAGCACGGGGGTATCTTCCCGGGAAACGAACAGGGAAAGCAGTTTTGCAATTCCATCGGCGTCGGCAATAAGGCGGCCGGCGGCGGAAAGGTAGTCGGAGCCGGGTTCGCCGGAGGCGATGCACGGAAGGACGGGCAGCCGGTCCGGATTGTAGCGCATCTGGGCAGGGAGAAACGGATACAGACGGTATCCGCAGGCGACGGGAATGTCAAAATGCTCTCTTCCGTATCCGGCATGGATGCCGAGAGGAGCAAAGATGCGGGCCTGCATCAGGGCGTTCAGGGGAAGCTTTGCTGCCAACTCGGCGGCAGCTCCGGCAATTCCGGCACCGAGATTGGAGTAATGGAATGCTTCTCCGGGGGCGCAGGAAAGCCAGGAGGTGTCGCTGAGGATCAGCTCCCGGGTGGTTGCCCTGCCGGAGAGCCCTTTTTCATTATACAGGTCACCGTCCGTGATGCCGGCGGTATGCGTCAGCAGCATGCGCAGGGTGACAGGAAGATCCGGAAAATGGGGATTGCGCACGGGAAAACCGAAAATCTCGGACAGGTCTGCATCCAGAGACAGGAGCCCGTCTTCGGCCAGGGACAGAATGCCCAGGGTTGTAACGAGCTTGGTGACAGAGGCCAGGCGGAAAGGTGTCCCGGGGGTGACGTCTTCCGGGGGATGCAGCCTGGCATGCCCGTAGGAAAAGATCTGGGAACGGTTTCCCTGGCAGAGAATAAGGGAACACCCGACGGCACGGTTCTGTTTCAGAATCTGCTCCGCTTTCTTCTGAAAGCGGATGCGGTCCCCGGGGGAGAGCAACTGTCCGCCGGTGCTTTCAAAGGCGGGAAAGGAAGAAATGGATCTGGCGGCCCGGGAGGCAAGATTTGCCTGCTCGGAAGAAGTTGGCGTTTTCATAAGGGAACCTCCCAACTGGAGAATAAGGCGGAAAAGGAAGAACTGACAGGAAAAACGGGGGGAATGCAGAAAAAACATTTTCCGGCGATTGACACAAGAAAGACGAGTATTGTATGATGTAGGGCGTACCTCACGGGAGCCTTGGAATGTGCACAGACATTCCGGAAGGCTTTACGGAGAAGAGGTGCACGAAAGAGAGGATAAACAGATATGATGTTGATTGGCGCTTTGGAGGCGGGCGGAACCAAGATGGTATGCTCCATTGGAACGGCAAACGGAGATGTTTTGCAGCGATCCAGTTTCCCGACAACCACGCCGGCGGAGACTATTCCGCAGATTGTGGATTTCTTTTCGAAATTCAGCATTGCAGCGATCGGTATCGGTTCCTTTGGCCCGCTGGACCTTAATCTGGAATCGCCAAATTATGGAAGCATCACGTCTACCCCCAAGACGGAATGGCAGAATTTTCCGCTGCTCACGGAACTGGAAAATGAACTGGGCGTGCCCGGCATGATTGATACGGACGTCAATGCTGCGGCACTGGCAGAATACCAGATCGGAGCAGGAAAGCGGAAGAACAGCCTGGTTTATGTGACCGTAGGCACCGGCGTCGGAGGCGGTATCGTCCTGAACGGGGAAATCGTCCACGGCCTGGTCCATCCCGAAGTGGGACATATGATTCTGGCACCCATGAAGAACGACAGCATGTCCGACGGCAGCTGCCCCTTCCACAAGCACTGCCTGGAGGGACTGGCCAGCGGTCCTGCGATTGAAAAACGCTGGGGCCTTTCTTCCCGGCTGATGATGCCGGACCATCCGGCATGGGACCTGGAAACGGATTATCTGGCGCAGATGTGCGTGAACCTCATTGTGATGCTTTCCCCGGAGATCATTGTGCTCGGCGGCGGAGTCATGCAGCAGGCGCACCTGTATCCGCGGATCCGTGAAAAGGTCGTGGACCTGCTCAATGGCTATGTGGCATCCGATGCAGTTTCTGAAGAACATATTCAGAGTTATATCGTTGCTCCTGCCCTGGGTGTTAATTCCGGTGTTGTGGGTGCTCTGCTTCTGGGTGCGAGAGCAGTGGACAGCCGAAAGAAAATGATGGAGTAGTTCCGGACCGGCTCGGACCGGATTCCGGTGTATATGCGAGAAGGTGGTCAGAAATGGAGAGAAAGATCGGGTTCTACGAGCGCTATGTGAAGCGCTTCCTGGATATTCTCTGTGCATGCCTGGCTATCTTCTTTTTCTGGTGGCTTTTTCTTCTGATTGCCATCATTGTGCGGATCCGCATGGGAAAGCCGGTGCTGTTCCGGCAGATGCGTCCCGGCAGGATGGACCGGCACGGAAAAGAGCAGATCTTTGCACTCTATAAATTCCGCTCAATGACGGAAGAACGGGACGAAAAAGGAGAACTGCTGCCGGATGCGGTGCGTCTGGGCCGCTTCGGAAAAATGCTGCGGGCGACCAGCCTGGATGAGATCCCGGAGGTTTTCAATATTCTGAAAGGGGAAATGAGCGTTGTCGGCCCGAGGCCGCAGCTGGTCAAAGACCTGGTCTTTATGGATGAGGCGACAAGAATGCGCCATACTGCGAGGCCCGGTCTTACGGGTCTGGCACAGGTCAGGGGCAGAAATGCCATTGTCTGGGAGGAACGCCTGCAGTGGGACCTGCGCTACATTGAAAAAGTCACCTTTCTTAACGACCTCCGGATCATTCTGGAAACCGTGAAAAAGGTTTTTATCCGTTCCAATATCACCGAGACGAACAAGGAGCTGGAGGTCTCCATCGATTATGGAGACTGGCTGCTTGCAACCGGAAAGATCACACAGGAAGAATATGATTCCGGCATACGCCTGGCGCAGGCCATGATGCAGGAATGGAATGAGAAAAAACCGGGATGAACCCGGTTTTTTTCTGTCTTCAGGAATCTTCGGGCAGCCGGTAAATCTGGCGGTTGTCAAGGCCGAAGACCTTGTCACTGAATCCGCCGGGAACTGCCCGCTTCTGGGCTTCCACCATCTGGAACAGATGCGCGTCCAGCGTATCAATGGTATGCAGAACTTCTGCTTCCGGGAACATGGGCATTCTGGGGGAGCCGTATTCCGGGATTCCGTGATGGGAAAGCATCATGTGCTGCAGAATTCTTGCTTTTTCCATGGAAGCTTTTGTTTCTTTTGCCGCTTCCTCAATATTAATGGCTCCGCGGATGATGTGCCCGATGAGTTTTCCGTCCGTGGTGTAATCCGAAACCAGGCCGACGGAATCCTGCTGCATTTCATCAATCTTTCCAAGGTCATGGATGATGACGCCGGCCGTCAGAAGATCCTGATTCAGATACGGATAGACGGTGATGAGTGCCCTGGCGCTGCGGAGCATGGTGAGGGTGTGATGAAGAAGACCGCCCCGTTCGGCATGGTGCATCTGGATGGCGGCAGGGAAGGTGAGAAGGACGTCTCCGGCCTTGTCGAGCATTCGGCAGGTGATCTTGCGATAGTCGGCATCCTTGATCTGGTCTGCTGCCCGTACGATTTCTTCCATCATTTTTTCGGGAGCTTCGGGAGCGCAGGGCATGAGCATGCTCATGTCAACGTTGTCCTGTTTTTCCGCCGGGCGGAAGCGGTCTACACGCAGTTGCATGGTTCCACGGAAGAGATTCCCTGCACCCCGTACTTTGATAATGCTGCCCTTGGGTGGCGGCGGCTGGGAACCGTCCCAGCATTTGGCACTGATGGAGCCGGAGCCATCTGCCAGATTCATATCGATATAAGCCTTCCCTGACTGGGCAGTACGGACCTCTGCAGAGCGCACCAGCAGAAAACCTTCATAATGGTCGTCATGATGAAGATCCGCCAGGTACATGGGAGAGAGGACGGGAGCAGGATAAAAAGAAGTGTCTTGCATGCGTATATCCCTTTCTGCATGATAAATAAGTCATTCGTACTTAATATTATCCGCAAAAAGGGAATATTTTGCAAGAGGATATTTGACCAGACAGGAAAAGAACCGGGGGAAGGGCAGAGCGCACAGGAAAAGAAAATTTAGGGAAATGCATATAATCACGATAAAGCTTTTTGTCAAAATATATATTTTTGAAAGGAGAGGGAGACAATGTGCTCAAAAAATACATTGACATAAACGCCGGAGGTGATATAATACATATGCTCCCTTTTTCTGCAAAAGCAGGAGGGAAGATTCATCTGTCATCAACGGTATTTGATATGCCGTTGAAATATATTTTTCAAGAGGTGTATTCCCATGAAAAAGTTTTTTGCCATGATGATGGCTACAGCACTCGTGCTGACTCTCATCTGCGGCGCAGCTCTTGCTGACAGCGCTCTGGTATCCTGGTATACCTTCGGCGACGTCTATCTGACCAGCGTCCGTACCGCTCTCGATGCTGCTTTTGAAGCAAAAGGCATCACCGTAACCGATAAGGATTCCAATGGCGTGCAGCAGACCCAGACTGACGACATCAACACTGCTGTTCTGACCGGAACCAATGCTGTCGTAATCAACCTGGTTGACTCCGGTGCTATCGGCACTGCTCAGAGCCTGCTGGACGTTGCCAAGAACGCCGGCCTCCCCGCCGTGTTCTTCAACCGTGCAGTATCCCAGGACGACGCAGAAGCCAAGGCCATGTTCGAAGGCTATGAGAAGTCCGCTTTCGTCGGCACCAACTTCGAAGAAGCTGGCATGATGCAGGGCACCATGATCGGCAACTATGTGCTGGCAAACTATGATGCCATTGACCTGAACGGCGACGGCGTTATCACCTATGTTATGTTCAAAGGCGACGAAGCAAACCAGGAAGCTATTGCCCGCACCAAGTATGGTGTTGAGAATGCTGACGCGGTCCTGACCGCTGCTGGCAAGCCCGCTCTCAAGTTCTATGATGACAACAATGCTAACAAGTATCTTGTTGACACCAACGGAACCTGGTCCTCTGTTGCTTCCAACGACTACATGCAGACCATCCTGGCCCAGTACAGCGAAGCCAATGGCAACATGATCGAGCTCGTTATCTGCAACAACGACGATATGGCTATCGGTGCTATCAATGCTCTGCAGGGCGTTGGCTACAACACCGGCGCAGAAGGCAGCAAGACCATCCCGGTATTCGGCGTGGACGCTGTTGACGCAGCCAAGGAAAAGATCGCTGCTGGCGAAATGACCGGCACCATCAAGCAGGATGCTGTTGGCATGGCTGACGCTGTTGCTACCATCACTGCGAACCTCATCGCTGGCAAGGATGCTTTCGACGGCCTCAACGAGAATTACAAGGTTGTCGATGGCTGGTTTGTTCAGATTCCGTATGCTGAGTACACCGGCGAGTAATTTCCGGCTGTACCGACGAAATGCAAACACCGCGGAGGGAACTGCTTCATTCCCTCCGCGTTTGTACGTTAAGGAAACCTCATCCCGAGAAGGAGTAAACACGCTATGCAAGACAAGACTTTACTGCTGAGGATGGAGGGAATCAGCAAGAGCTTTCCGGGCGTAAAAGCGCTTGATAATGTACAGCTTTCCTTGAAGGCGGGCACCGTGCATGCACTGATGGGAGAAAATGGTGCAGGAAAGTCTACACTGATGAAGTGCCTCTTCGGCATCTATTCAAAGGACGAAGGACATATTTATCTGGAGGGAAAGGAAGTCAGCTTCAAGAACTCCAGGGAAGCGCTTGAAAGTGGCGTGGCCATGGTGCACCAGGAATTAAACCAGGCACTCAAGCGCAACGTAATGGATAACATCTGGCTTGGACGCTATCCGATGATGAAAGGCCTGCCTTTTGTCAGTGAGAAGCAGATGTATGAGGATACCATGCGCGTGTTCAATGAACTCGACGTGAATGTGGATCCCAAGATGATCATGAGCAAGATGCCGGTATCCCAGCGGCAGATGGTGGAGATTGCCAAGGCAGTATCCTTCAATGCCAAAGTGCTGGTGCTGGATGAGCCGACTTCGTCTCTGACGGAGCAGGAAGTGGAACATCTGTTCCGGATCATTAACATGCTTCGTGACCGCGGCTGCGGCATCATCTATATTTCCCACAAGATGGATGAGATTCTTCGCATCAGCGATGAAGTCACCATCATGCGCGACGGCAAATATATTGATACCCGCAATGCCCGTGATCTCACCAAGGAAGAGATTATCCGCCTGATGGTCGGCCGCGAGATGACCAACCAGTTCCCGGCAAAACTTCACTGCGCACAGAACGAAGACATTATGCGGGTGGAGGGCCTTACTGCAGAATACTCCCATCTGAAGGATGTCTCCTTCTCCCTTAAAAAGGGCGAGATTCTGGGTGTTGCCGGTCTCGATGGTTCCGGAAGAACGGAACTGCTGGAGAATATCTTCGGAGCAGCTACCAAGAAGAGCGGTGCCATCTATAAAAACGGAGTGCAGATAGGAAACAAGGATCCCAAGGAAGCCATTCACAATGGTTTTGCAATGGTGACCGAAGAGCGCCGTGCAACCGGAATTCTCGGTATTCTTAATATCCGGGAAAACACGGTGATCGCCAGCCTGAAAAACTATCTGAAATCCATTTTCCTCCAGGATTCTGTAATGGCGAAAAAGACGGATGAGATGATTCAGGCGATGTCCATCAAGACACCCAGCCAGAAGACAAAGATCCAGTCACTTTCCGGCGGCAATCAGCAGAAGGTCATTTTCGGACGCTGGATTTTAACAAATCCGGATATTCTGCTTCTGGATGAGCCCACCCGCGGAATTGACGTAGGCGCCAAGTATGAAATCTATCAGCTGATTCAGAATCTGGCCAAGGAAGGCAAGTCTGTTATTATGGTATCCTCCGAGATGCCAGAACTTCTGGGTGTATGTGACCGTATCCTCGTCATGTCGGGCGGACGCCTGGCAGGCGAAGTGGATGCAGATCATACTACGCAGGAAGAAATCATGACCCTTGCGGCCAAATACGTGTAAGGAGGACATCATCATGTCTCAGACGAAGAAAGAATCCCAAAGCTTTGATGTGCTGAACTGGGTGCTGGATCATGCGATGATTCTCATCATCCTTTTGCTGGCCATCTATACCTGGATCCGTCAGCCGGCATTCATCAAGCTGCCTAATATCATCAACCTGGTAAAACTGACGGCTGCCCGTCTGCCGATGGCTCTCGGTGTTGCCGGATGTATCATCCTTGCCGGTACCGACCTTTCCGGCGGCCGTGTTGCCGGATTTGCCGGATTCATTGCTGCCATTCTGCTTCAGGATGCAGCTGCTTCCAACAAGGTCCTGGCATTTGGACCGCTGCCTGTGGTGCTCGTTATCCTCGCAGTTATGCTTTGCGGCGGTGTCGTGGGTGTGGTCAACGGCTTCTGCATGGGCAAATTCAAGCTCCATCCGTTCATCGTCACTCTGGCAACACAGCTTATGGTTTACGGTACCTATCTGACGGTATCTGATTCGAAGCAGATTGCGGTTAAGAGCTTTGTCAACAATCCCATGTTCTATGTGGCGGGCCAGCCTGTGCCGTATTATGTACTGCTGGCAGTCATCATTACGGTGATCATGTGGATCGTATGGAACAAAACGACCTTCGGCAAAAACATGTTTGCAGTAGGCTCCAACGAAGAAGCTGCCCGCGTTTCCGGTGTCAACGTTCTGATGACGATCATCGGCGTTTTCATCCTGGCCGGTGCTCTTTACGGCTATACCGGTTTCATCGAAGCCTGCCGTATTGGCAACTCCGGACCGACTCTGGGCCTCTCTTATGAGAATGACGCTATTTCTGCTGCTGTTATCGGTGGTGTATCGTTCGTTGGTGGTACCGGTAAAATCTCCGGCGTCATCCTCGGCGTATTCATGATGCAGCTGATCATGACGGCAATGACCTTCCTGGGCATTTCCGGCGGCGTAGCCTTCATCATCAAGGGTGCGGTTATTCTGGTTGCCTGTATTCTGGACATGCGCAAGTACATGACCCGCAAGTAAGAAAACAAAAGAGCTTCCCCAAGCGGAAGCTCTTTTTCAACGGAGGAAACTGTGGAAGAAGAGAAAAAAACGGAGAAAGACCCCCCTCGGAAAGGAAACTGGGTTACGGATCTCTATGATCGGGCGAACATCAGTGTGAAGCAGCTGAATATAGCACTGGTGGTTCTTCTGGTTTTCATTTTTGCAATGTTCGTGATCTTTGGAAAATAGAAAAATGTTATCGTTGACTAACATGAGGTGAAACGATTACAATAATGATACTGAGTCTCAAATAGAAAAGGGGAAGCCTGATGCCGAGGATGAAACAAGCTGTAACACGACAGGCACAACAGGTTTTAAATCTCCTGTCCGCAGAGAATTGCCATATGACGGCGGAAGAGATTCAGAATGCTTTGCCCGATGTAGGAAGAGCGACAATTTATCGTGCGCTTTTCAGCCTGGAGAGACAACGGCAGATTCGACGGCTGGCGCTTGAGTCAGGTGTTGCCGTCTATGAGTTTTCAAGACCGCAGCATATGCATTTTATCTGTGAAAACTGCGGAAGGATTGAAGATTTGCCGGGAAATCCGGGAGCGGAAGCTATGCAGAGCCTCGAAGAGCGGGGGTATCTTCCTCAAAGGGCTGATATCATGATCTATGGGATCTGTCTCAAATGTCTGAAGAATAATAAGGAGGAACAAAGCAATGTCTAAGTGGGTTTGTGGTATTTGTGGCTACGTTTATGAGGGCGAGACCCTGCCGGAAGATTTCAAGTGTCCGATCTGCAAGGCACCCGCCTCAAAATTTACCAAGCAGGAAGGCGAAATGGTCTGGGCTGCAGAGCACATTGTAGGAATCGCAAAGGATGTACCGGAAGAAATCAAGCAGGGATTGCGTGAGAATTTCGCTGGAGAGTGCTCTGAGGTTGGAATGTATCTGGCAATGAGCCGTGTTGCATACCGTGAAGGATATCCGGAGATCGGCATGTACTGGGAAAAGGCTGCTTATGAAGAAGCAGATCATGCTTCCAAGTTTGCTGAAATGCTGGGTGAGGTTCTGACGGATTCCACCGAGAAAAATCTGAAGATGCGCGTTGATGCAGAAAACGGTGCAACCGCAGGAAAGACGGAACTTGCAAAGAAGGCTAAGGCGCTTAATCTGGATGCCATCCATGATACAGTGCATGAAATGGCCCGTGATGAAGCGCGTCACGGCAAGGCCTTTGCAGGACTGCTGAAGCGGTATTTCGGCAAATAAGGAGCAAATACAATCATGGCGCTTTTCAAAAAGGATCCTCCCAAGGCATGACCCAAATGCGGAAAAGCCGAAGGATGGCAAATCCGCGGCAATGAAGGTTCGGCGGTCGATTTCGGCGACCGCTTCAGAGAGACGCTTCGTCCCGGCGGTTTTTCCAGCAATCAGTTCACAGACATGCGGATCCAGAACCGCAGGACCGGCGTCCTTACGTATCATTGCGACAGCTGCGGATACGAAAAAGCATATCATGTCTGACGCTGCCAGGCCTTTGCGGGGCAGCTCAAGCGGTATTTCGGGAAATAAAACCTTCTTATCGCGGTATTTCAGGCAGTGTGAATAGAAAGTCAAGGTGAATGATGAACAGGATTTCGAAGTTTGTTCTGGTTTTGCTGCTTGCACTTTCGATTTGCAGTCACTGTTCTGCTTCCTCACCGTCACCGACGCTCTTTCCGACCGGTATGAATGAGTGTATCACCCTTTCTGTCAGCGGATTGGCGTCCGAACCGCGGAAGCATATCCTTTACAGCCAAGATTCCTGGCGTGTGGCCGACGGTATTCTGATGTTTGCGCCTCTTGAGGAGTATGTGAATCATGAACCGATTGATACCATCAGCCGCGATCAGTTTCTGACAGCAAAGCTGAGTATTGACAACTACGTTGAAAGCGTTTCTTTGCAAACGGCTTATTTTCGGAGGACCGAAGATGGTCTTGAATCACTGAAAAGCGTCGACGTGCCGTCAACCAGCCTGCCGGAAAAAACGTACCTGATCAGAATGGATATTGCTGCATCCGGTCAGGGGAATGCCGTTCGGTTTTATTACCTTTTCTGGCTGAAATGAGTCTCCGCTGCGGGGAAGCCCGCCGCGGCAGGGCGTTTGCGGGGCTGCTGAAGCGGTGCTTCGGAAAGTAAAATTCCAGCTACGCTGGGCTTTCTGGGGAGTGACCTGTGAGGGGTCACTCCTTTTTTCTGCAAATTGGTTACGTCACGGCTTATGTCATCTCTTCATCTTCACCTAAATCATCAGAAAAACTACGTCACCACCTTTACGCCACGAACATTGTAGGTGTAGCAAAAATCTTTGTCAATTACCTTTCATTTACAAAAACCTGCGGTTCAATGCCGCAGGCTTTTCTTTATCAATCGTATCTCTTGCTGACCTTTTCCAGCATGTCCTTCATCTGCTTCACCACATTGTCAGGGGCAGTGATGGTGACGTAATTCCCCAGCCCAAACACCCAGGCAAAGAACTGCGGGCTGACGGCAACAGTGACGGTCACTTTGAAATGCCAATCGTCCACCTTGGAGAGCCACACTGATCTATGTCTGCAACATAAGCTCATGTTGTTAAACTATGGGTTATTGACATGCTTAAACCCCCGCCTATGGCGGGGAGAACGGAATAAGCAGAAGC
>CAMVHE010000004.1 GCA_947167215.1 uncultured Clostridia bacterium | reverse complement strand
GCAGGAGACCTCTTCCATGATGCAGAAAAAGCCTCCGGCACAGGACCTGATCCTGTCGTTGACGAAGTTGCGAAGCGTCAGTTGCAGCATGTTTCCGTCTCCCAGACGGGATGCGTTGGCATGTGCCGCCTTGAGCCGATGGTTGACGTGTATGTACCGGGTCACGAGAAAGTGACTTATGTGCATGTTAAGCCGGAAATGGTTCCGCGCATTGTTGCGGAGCATGTCGTAAATGGCCGTCCAGTGGAAGAATACACCATCGGGGCTGCTGAGAAGAACTGATCGGAGGAATGAGACATGGAGATCTATCGCGCACATGTACTGGTCTGCGGAGGTACCGGCTGTTCCTCTTCCGGTTCTGCTACGTTGATCAAACGTTTTGAGCAGAAGATTGCGGAAGCAGGCCTCGAAAAGGAAGTCAAGGTAATTCGTACCGGTTGCTTTGGCCTCTGCGAAGCCGGCCCTGTAGTTATTGTTTATCCGGACGGCACGTTCTACAGCCGGGTTAAGCCCGAGAACGTGGACGAGATCGTCTCGGAACACCTGCTCAAAGGACGGAAGGTTGAGCACCTTGTTTATACCGATCATGCAACCCATGAGCAGAACGCCAACAAGACGCTGGAAGAAATCAACTTCTACAAGCATCAGAAGCGTATTGCCCTGCGGAACTGCGGTGTAATCGATCCTGAGAATATTGACGAGTATCTGGCCATGGATGGCTACCGCGCTCTTGAAAAGGCACTGACGCAGATGACACGGGAACAGGTCATCGATGAGATCCTGAAATCCGGACTTCGCGGACGTGGCGGCGGCGGCTTCCCCACGGGCCTCAAGTGGAAATTCACCTATAATTCCAAGGCAGATCAGAAATATGTTGCCTGTAACGCTGACGAAGGCGACCCGGGCGCATTCATGGACCGTTCCATTCTGGAAGGCGACCCGCATTCCGTCATCGAGGCAATGGCAATTGCTGGCTATGCTATCGGCGCCAGCGAAGGCTATATCTATGTCCGTGCAGAGTATCCCATCGCGGTAAAGCGCCTGCAGGTTGCTATCAAGCAGGCCCGTGAATACGGACTTCTGGGCGAGAACATCTTCGAGACCGGATTCAATTTCAACCTGTTCATCCGTCTTGGCGCCGGCGCATTCGTCTGCGGTGAAGAGACGGCCTTGATGCACTCCATCGAAGGCAAGCGCGGCGAGCCGACAACCCGTCCTCCGTTCCCGGCAGTCAAGGGTCTGTTCGAGAAGCCCACGATGCTCAATAACGTGGAGACCTATGCCAACGTTGCCCAGATCATTCTGCATGGTGCCGACTGGTACAATGCCATGGGTACCGAGCGCTCCAAGGGCACGAAGGTATTCGCACTTGGCGGCAAGATCAACAACACCGGTCTGGTCGAAGTACCGATGGGAACCACACTCCGCACCATCATCTATGATATCGGCGGCGGCTGCCCCAACGGCAAGAAGTTCAAGGCCGTGCAGACCGGCGGTCCTTCCGGCGGCTGTCTGCCTGAGTCTCTGCTGGATACTCCGGTTGATTATGACAACCTCATTCAAGCCGGCTCCATGATGGGCTCCGGCGGTATGATTGTCATGGACGAAGACAACTGTATGGTGGATATTGCCAGATTCTATCTCGATTTTATCGTGGATGAGTCTTGCGGCAAGTGCACACCGTGCCGTGTCGGTACCAAGCGCATGCTGGAAATCCTTGACCGTATCGTGAACGGAAAAGGCAAGGAAGGCGATATTGAGAAGCTGGAAGAGCTCGCAAAGACCATCAAGGCTACTGCACTTTGCGGCCTCGGCCAGACTGCTCCGAACCCGGTGCTGTCCACATTGCGTTTCTTCCGCGATGAGTATGAAGCTCATATCAAGGAAAAACGTTGCCCGGCACATCATTGCCAGGCTCTGCTGCAGTATGTCATTACGGATAAGTGCCGTGGATGCACTGCCTGTGCCCGTGTTTGCCCCGCTCAGGCGATCAGCGGTGAAGTGAAGAAGCAGCATCATATCGATCCGGATAAGTGCCTGAAGTGCGGTGCATGTATGGAGAAGTGCCGCTTCGGTGCCATTATCAAGATGTGAGCATGCGGGAGGACAAAACAATGGAAAATATGATTAAACTGACGATTGACGGCGTGGAGGTCCAGGTACCTCAGGGATCTACGGTCCTTGAAGCAGCCCGTGCGGCAGGCATCCGGATTCCCACCCTGTGCTTCCTGAAGGGAATTAACGAAATCGGCGCATGCCGTATGTGCGTGGTTGATTCCGGTGCACGTTCTCTGCAGGCAGCCTGTGTACTCCCTGCAACCGACGGTATGGTGGTTAAAACCAATACTCCGCAGATTCGTGAGTACCGCAAGAACATCTTGGAGCTGACCCTTTCCACCCACGAGAAGAAGTGCCTGAGCTGCGTCCGCAGCCAGAACTGCGAACTGCAGAAGCTGTGCAAAGAGCTTGGTGTTGAGGAAGAAACCCGTTATGAAGGCGTAAAGAACGTCTATACCATCGACGACCTCTCTCCGTCCATTGTACGCGACAATAACAAGTGCGTGCTTTGCCGCCGCTGCGTATCTGTCTGTGCAAAGGTCCAGAATGTCGGCGTTATCGGTCCGGTCAATCGTGGCTTCAAGACGGCCATCGAATCTCCGTGGGAGATGAAGCTGTCTGAGATGAGCTGCATTAACTGCGGCCAGTGTATCGTCAACTGCCCGGTCGGTGCTCTTTATGAGAAGGACGAGACCAAGAAGGTCTGGGATCTCATCCGCGATCCGGAGAAGCATGTGGTTGTACAGCCTGCTCCTGCAGTCCGTGCAGCACTCGGCGAAGAGTTCGGCTATCCGATGGGAACGTCCGTAACCGGCAAGATGGCTACCGCCCTCAAGCGCCTTGGCTTTGACAAGGTCTTTGATACGGACTTCGGCGCTGATCTGACCATCATGGAAGAAGCCAATGAACTGGTTGAGCGCATCACCACCGGCGGCGTTCTGCCGATGATGACCAGCTGCTCTCCCGGATGGATCAAGTACTGCGAGACCTATCATCCTGAGTTCCTGCCGAACCTTTCTTCCTGCAAGTCTCCCCATGAGATGGTCGGAGCAATGGTAAAGAGCTATTATGCAGAGAAGAACGGCATTGATCCGCACAAGATCGCCGTCGTATCTGTCATGCCCTGTACCGCAAAGAAGTTTGAGGCAGACCGCCCCGAGCTCGGCCATGACGGTATGGCTGACGTGGATGCGGTTATTACCACCCGTGAGCTTGCCCGCATGATCAAGGAAGCCGGCATCGACTTCTGCAATCTGCCGGATGGCGATTTTGACAGCCTGATGGGCGAGAGCACTGGCGCTGGCGTCATCTTTGGTGCTACCGGCGGCGTTATGGAAGCTGCTCTGCGTACGGCATATGAGACCATTACCGGAGAAACGCTCGAAAACGTCGAATTCGAAGCAGTCCGCGGCATCGAAGGAATCAAGGAAGCCAATATCAAGATTGGTGACAAAGAGGTTCTGGTGGCTGTGGCAAGCGGCACCGGCAATGCAACCAAGCTCCTCGAGCGTGTGAAGAGCGGTGAGAAGCCCTATGCATTCATTGAGGTCATGGCCTGCCCCGGCGGCTGTGTCAATGGCGGCGGACAGCCCATCGTATCCGCACAGAAGAAGATGGATGTCGATGTGCGCGTCGAGCGTGCGAAAGCTCTCTATGGCGAAGACCGCGAGAAACCGCTGCGTAAGAGCCATGAGAACCAGGAAATCAAGGACATCTATGCGAATTATCTGACGAAGCCCGGCAGCCACAAGGCACATGAGCTTCTGCATACGTCCTATCAGAAACGTGCTCTCTATTCGAAGTAAACAAATTCAACGGCTCCACTAATCTGGAGCCGTATTTTCTCTTTCTTTTCTCGCGCAAAGGAGGCGTACTCCATGAAAAAGTCCATAATTGCTCTGTTTCTGTCTGTTTTTCTGTGCCTCTTTGGAATAACAGCTCTGAGCGAATCGCAAACGGTAAGCATGCCTCCGGAAGAACCTGAAATAACCGTGGAAAACACAGATAATACGACGAACTCCGAGGTGACGGCGCCAGCTTCCTCCGAACCGGAGAAAACACAGCCCAGTGTTTCCGAGCCGGAAAGAGAGGTACCGGAATCCAGGACGGAAAAGACGGTGCAGCAGGAGACCGCTCCCGCGGAGCAGAAAACACCCCCGGCTTCGGAGCCGGAAAAGCCCGAAAAGGAAACGGATATTCCCCGCGAAGAGCCTTCTTCCTCTCATGATACTGCAGCTTCGGGAAATGAGAATAAGGAAGGATCGGCGGACGGTAACCCTGGGACGGCTTCGGAAGAAACGCCTCCTCCGGAAGCAGTGCCGGATTCTTCTCCGGAAGAAAACCAAGGCATTTCGTTGGAGACCGGGAATACCGATGCGGAGGAAAAGGATAAGGCTCTCCCTGAACCGGATGGAGAGAATCCACCGGAGGAAACGGTAGCTCCGGAAGGGGAGCAGTCCGTTCCAGAGGGGGAGTCCGAAGGTAAAACCGAAGAAGAAGCACCGGAAGACGATCTGACGGGAGAACCGGTGGAAGCAGCGAAGGAAACCACGACATCTGAAGAAGAAACAGCAAAATCCTACCGACTGAATGTCTGGATAACGAACAGTAAGACCGCCTGGAAAGCAGGAGATGTGGTATCGTTCCAGGCAGAAACAGAGGATAGCGCGGAGATTGCCTGGCAGCTGGATGGCCGCACGGTGCAGGCGGCTCAGCTTGATATAACGTTAACCGATAAAAACCAGGGAAAACGAATCTCCGTCACTGCTGTTTTCGAGGATGGAACCAGGGTGGAAGCGGAAGTCCGGATACCGGAGATATCTGGAAACGCCCCAAAGATACAGGATCAGGATATCAGCATTCCTCCTTCGGGGGAGACCGCAGAGAAGACGGAATCACTGGATACGCCGGAGGAATCCGGACTGCAAAGTGATGCTGTACCGGAAGACACAACAGAATCTCAGCAGGAAGAAAGTCCGGTGGATCCGGATGCAGAGAAGGATCCTTCTGCTTCCGCTATAGCGGAGGAAGAAGCAGGTGCGGTTTCTTCGGACGCGGAACCTCTGCAGAAAGAAGAACAGGAAACAGCTGAAGCGCCGTCGGAAATACGGGAAGTGACCCTGGAAGAGAGAAGCATGGAACTTGCTTCGGACAGGAAGCTTTTCGCCGGAAATTCGAATCAGGATGAATGTATTGCCGTATTGTCGGCAGGAACACAGGTTAAGATTCTTGATGCAGGAGAAACGTGGCTCCTCGTTTCCATTGGAGACCAGGAAGGATTTCTGGTCCTGGAGGAAAAAGAGCCCGTTCCGGAAGAGCCGGCAGAGGAAGCTGCTTCAGAGGAACGGAGCGTACAGATTTCCATGAACCGCGGCAGCCGGATGCGGGCAGGGGAAACCGTTACTATTTCTGCAGAAATCTCCGGTTTTACGGCTTCCAATATTACCTATGTATGGCTCTGCGATCAGGGAAGCTGCTTTACTGCCGTAGCTGAGACCCAGACTCCTTCTTATTCCTTTACCGCGTCAAAAGACTCTCTGGGATGGGCATGGCAGGTTAAAGTAATTGAAAACTAAAGGAAACATGCATATGACGAAACAGGAAATCTACGAGTATTTAACAGAAATGGGAATTTAATTCGAGAAGATGGAGCATTCTGCAGTGTATAACATGCAGGAGATTGAACAGCTTGAACTGCCGCACCCCGAGGTAGAGGCAAAGAATCTCTTTTTACGCGATGACAGAAAACAGTCTTATTACCTTCTGACGGTAAAGGGCAGCAAACAGGTTAACCTGAAGGAGTTTCGAAAAGCGAACGGACTGCGGAACCTTTCTTTTGCATCGGAAGAGGATCTGATGGCACTGCTTGGACTCCATCCGGGAGCAGTATCCCCGCTTGGACTTCTGAATGATAAAAGCAGGCGTGTAAACTGGTATCTGGATGCAGCTTTCCTTCCAGGGCTGATTGGCATTCATCCCAACGACAATACTGCCAGTATCTGGCTTCAGGCAGAGGAACTCCTGAACATCATCCGTATACATGGCAATCCTGTTAAAACTGCGGAGTTTCCGGAATAGAAAGAGCCCGGCCATTAAGGCCGGGCATTTGTTGTAATGGAAGCAAGTGCGGAATTGCGGTACCGCGGATCTCCAGTGATCTCTTCCCTGATGTCGAGGACGGAAGGGAAGCGGATTTCGTCCTGGGCATTGTGCATTTCAATGCTTACGATGGCCTGATCCTGCCAGAAGGGGAACAGATCAATCGAGAAGTACTGGTTGTCGTAAGTCAGGCAGTAACGTGTTTTTCTCAAGGCATGCTTGGTCGTGTCTGCCTGCATGAGGAGTTCCAGATATTCATCCTTATTCAGCCGCTTTTCGGTTTCAAGGAATCTTCCGGTAACAGGGTCGGGCTGCTCTTTCTTGAAGTTTTCGAAATAGATGTAATGGCCATTTGCTCCACGCTGCCGGACACGGATGCTGTAACCTTTCTGGGGCTTGAGATAGGTCTGGATGATTTCAACCCTGGTGCAGCCTGGCATTTTCTCGAGTTCTGCCAGGTCCGGATAGGCAATGAGGAATTTGCGCCGGATCTCATAGGGCCCCGGAGCATCCAGAACGGAAGAAACTTCGGCTATGAGCCGTTTCATTTTTTCATTAAAGTCGGTGGTCGTGTTATCAATGACCCTCAGATGGGGGTGGCCGGACCAGCATGCGAGAAGACGGTCATCCAGTGCGCGGGCTTCCTCAATGGTTTCGTATCGGGCAGGGTTGTTTTCAAAAGAATAGAATGCTTCTGCTCCCTTTGCGGCGGTAACCAGATGGAAGACGGCGTCGTAGCTGTCCCGCATTTCAATTTCGCTGAGCTTGATGTCATCCAGCACTTCAGCAAATTCTTCATCATTCATATAGGCCCGATTGTCCAGAAGACCACGGTCGCAGACGATAAGGATTTTATCCGCAGACATTGTTTTAGCTGCCCGCAGGAAAAGCTGTTCCTTGGTATACTGCAGGCGCATCTGGCATTTCTGATATTCTGCGTTTGTACCGCATGTCCATGGACACACACCGCCGCCAATGAGTTCTGTTGCGGTTTCCGGAACGAAGAGAACAGTATAGCCTTTTTCTGTGAAGGCATTCTGAATCCAGCTGAGGGCGGTGGACTTGCCTGCACAGGGGCCGCCGGTGATAACGATTTTGCGGATATTCATAGGATTGATTCAGCGGCGGAACCCCATTCTTTCAGAAGAGGGCAGGAGCCGCTTTTTTCCTTTCTAAGCCTTGATCGGCTATATAGTTTCAATCGTAGTTGAGGATTCTTCAGGAATACTGCAGGGAAAATAATCACAGGACCATAAAAGGATCGGCAAAGGTTTCCGGCAATGGGTGTGCTCTGGCCTGATGTATGGCATCTTGCAGTTCGTACCATTCATGCCTGGCAGCAGAATACGGTGAGCATATCCCAAAGGCTGAAGGGCATGAATGCAAGAAGGGATGTATGGAGGGATTCCCTCAGGTTATGCGATAATTCAGAATAACCTTTTACAATTATAAATGAACTTCCGTCAAAATTCCAACTTCAAATTCTTCATGTTGAAAACTAACTTTGGTTTCGTCGTCGTCATAAACAAGGACATAATAGATACGGGTTATTCTGCTGTCAAACGGCCCTTTAAACTGAAATCGGAACGGATCAAGCTCATCGGGCAATGCATATTCCATCCACTCAAAGGCTTGATCTGCGTCAGAGGTTACTTCAGGATCATGATTAATAAGCATAATTCTGTCCGGCGGAGGATCAAGCGTCAGAGAGAGGTCAGTAATCAGCAGTCCATCCTGAATCTTCAGGAATCCTTTGCTGATGGGTGACAGAACTGTATCTCTCTGGGAATTGTATTCAACCTGCAGATCAAAAGATCGATTCTCGTCCGAGCTGTCCGCATACGATATGCTGGAAAATCCTGCGAACAAAAGGAGAACAACGAATACAATCCTGCGCATGATTCTTTCCTCTTTGTTATTTGTCACCGATTCCCGGATCATATGGCTTGCCGATTCGGGATAGAAAAGAGTATACGGGGATATTGTAACACAGGAGTCAAGCAAATTGCCGACAGACAAAGGTCTGTCGGCATAAATCAGAGGATGATGCGCCCTTTCGCAAGATTTTTCCCGGTTGCCTTGTCAAACAGAATGGCATTGTTTGCAAAAGCAAATTGGACCGCAGCGTCTGCCGGATAGTCCACATCGCCAAAGACCACTGCTGTCAGCAGAGCAGAACCATGCTGCAGCCGGACTGTCGTTTCCATGCCGGTCGGGAGTGTGGAATATACTGTCGCAGGAAGTCCGCCGGATTCAACAATATGAATGTGTTCCGGGCGGATGCCGATGACCACTTCCTTGCTCTCCAGCCGGATCGGTGAATCGGACTCAAAGGAGGCTGAGATGCCTGCAAAGCTGACGGAGATGCTGTTTCCGTTTCCGGCTGCAGTGCCCGGGAGGAAGTTCATGGTGGGATTGCCCATGAAGTCTGCCACAAACAGATTGGCGGGAGAGGCATACATTTCAAGCGGCGGCGCATATTGCTGCAATACGCCGGCTTCCATGATGCAGACCCGCGTTGAAAGGGTCATTGCTTCCAGCTGGTCGTGTGTGACATAGACGAAAGTGGAGTCCGTATCTTTATGGAGACGTTTCAGTTCCGTGCGCATCTCCATCCGAAGCTTTGCGTCCAGGTTGGAAAGCGGTTCATCCATAAAGAGGACCTTTGGTCCCGGAGCAAGGGTTCTTGCAATAGCGACACGCTGCTGCTGACCTCCGGAAAGCTCTGCAGGGTAGCGCTTTTCAAACTGTTCGATGCGCAGCATGGCAAGCAGTTCCTGGACACGGGCTTTAATTCTCGCTTTGTCCCATTTGAGATTTTCAAGGCCAAAGGCGATGTTCTGATAGACCGTCATATGCGGCCAGAGGGCATAGTTCTGAAACAGGAAACCGACATCGCGCTTGTTTGGCGGAAGGTTGATGCCACGGTCTGCATCAAAAACTACGGTGCCGCCGATGGTAATGGTGCCTTCCGTGGGAGTTTCCAGACCGGCAATCATACGGAGCGTCGTTGTTTTGCCGCAGCCGGAGGGTCCCAGAAGGGTGATAAAATCGTTATTTCGGATTTCCAGGTTCAGGTCATCGACGGCAATAAATTTGCCGAAACGTTTTGTTACATGATTGAGAATGATTTCCGGCATGATTAACCACCCACTCCCTTGTCTATTGAAGCGCCGGTCAGCTTGTTTACGACGTAATTGATGAGTAAGACGACGATGATGATCAGCAGATTGATAGCATTTCCGAACTGCGCCCATCCCTTTTCAGAGTACTGCATCAGCATGGTGGTCAGAATGGTATTGGAGGTAGGCACCAGCAGCACGAACAGGGACAGCTCACGCATACAGGAAACCATGGGAAGGAGATAGCCGGAGAGAAAACTGGATTTCTGAATGGGGAAGATAACACGGAGCATCCGCTTCCACCATGGTACGCCGGTAATCACTGCCGCTTCCTCAATTTCCCCGGAGAGCTGAAGCATGGCATTTACACCGGAACGGGAAGCAAAGGGCAGGTATTTGACAGATCCCACCAGTGCCAGCAGCAGGAAGCCGCGGAGCCAGGGAATCTTGGAACTCATGGAGAGGTAGATGGCGCCGAATGCCAGAGAGGGCATAAGGTAGGGAAAGAAGGAGAGGCTGTTCACCCAGGAGGCCAGGTGGCTGCCGCGCCGTTTTGCAACACCGTAACCGACAAGAATGCCGCAGGTGCCGGCGACGAAAGCGCAGGTAACAGCCAGGCCCAGACTGTAGCCCAGGGCGTTCCAGATCTTGGGGTTGAGAAGGATTCCGGTGGAATCTCCCTGGTCCAGCCGTTCACTGAGGTTGGTTCCGATCCAGAAGTCCAGGGTCATGTTTCGGAGACTATAATCGCCGGCCTTGATGATGACGGATTCCAGCGCAAATGTAACAAGCGGAATGACGGCTACCATCAGGAGAATGATGACCAGGAGGACGGCGATGGGGGTGTTGGCTTTGCCCAGATTGATTTTGCTGATCTGCCCCGATTTTCCGGTTACCGTGGTAAACTGTTTCCGGGAATTGGTGACCCGCTGGTTCAGCATCAGGATTGCCACGCCGAAGAGGATCATGACGCCGACAATGATGTAGGCCTGTCCCGGATAGCTGTCCATCAGGGATTTCATTTTGGTGGAGAGCACATAATAACGGACAGGAGAACCCAGGAAAACCGGAACGGAATAAGCGCTCATCGAGCTTGCGAATACCAGCAGGAAAGTGGACAGCATGGCGGGCTTCACGATGGGCAGCGTGATCTTCCAGATGATTCTCGGACGGCTGGTTTTGAGGATCGTGGCGGCTTCTTCAAGGTTGGCATCCATATTGCGCAGAATGCCGCCGATCAGGATATAGGCAAAAGGAGCATAGTGAAGGCCTAATACCAGGGAAATCGGGAAAGCTCCGTAGACGAACCACTCCGGCATGAAGATGCCGAAAACGGCGGCCATGATGCCGTTGGATGTTTTAAGGCCGATATTAATGTTTTTGAAGAAGGTTTCCCAGAAGAGTGCCAGCGTCCACGATGGCATGATATATGGAAAAGTGAAGACGGCAGACACGAACTTCTTATACTTCAGATTGGTCCGTGTAACAAGAAAGGCAACCACGGCGCCAAAAAGAATCGCGATAACGGAAGAGGCAATCGAAACAACCAGCGTATTGAAGAACGGCTGGTAGAACTGAATCCAGCTGTAGTCATTCTCGGAGGTGACAAAGAGCCGCTGAAAATGGTATAAGGTCAGTTCACCGGCTTTCTGATGTGCAGCACGAGCTTCCCGGCCGGTGTGAACCGTCACGGTTTCCGTCAGCATGGAAAGCAGAGGGTAAAGCGTGAGAAGCGCAAGACTGATCAGAAAGAGTATCAGAATGATATTTGCCGGCTTTGAAAACCACGCACGGATTCTTCCAAGTGTGCGTGCAAATGACCTTTTTTGCGGGATGGCTTTATTCATAGGTGTCCCCCTGTAAAAAGTCTCAAAGCATAGATAATGAAAAGCGGCGGAACGGGTTACCCGTCCCGCCGTGAAACGTAAAACGATTCGCAGGGATATGCGGTTTATTTCTGGCAGTGCTGCAGAATAAAGTCTTCTACTTCAAAACTCTCAAGAATGTAATCCGCATCTTCCATGACGAGCGTATTCTTCCACACATCAATGGTCAGATCTCCCTCATTGACCTGAATGGAAGGATTCGGAGAATAGGCTCCGATGCTCTTGCCCCAGGGCTGGAATCCTTCCTGAGTCATCAGGTATTCAATGAAGAGCATGGCGGTGTAGGGACGGGTGGCCTTCGTATTGACCATGGTGTACATGGGGTACATGAAACCGGCAAACGGCTCAATGGCATAGCCTTCGGCGGTTGCAGCATACTGCGCAACGGTCAGGTTATCCGTGAGAACAGAAGAGGAACGAAGCTTGGAGAGTACGAACAGGCCGATCTTTCCGGCTGCAGTTTCCTGACTGACTTCTTCTGCAATGGTCGTATCCGACTTGCCGAAAGTGACGTTATCGAGGAATTCGGCAACCCATTTGTATCCGGCATTCTTGTATTCGCCGAGATCGATGTCTTCGCCCTTCCAGGACTTATAGGCTTCCGCAAGCTTGGCAGCCCATTCTTCACTGGTGCACATGACCAGGAAGTTCATGTTGACCTTTTCACTTTCCGGATTCTTGAAGATGACGTTTCCGGCCATTTCCGGTGCAGTGAGTTCCCATACATTCTTGATGGCAGGGACGTTTTCTCCCAGATTGTTGTAGATGAAAAGTTTATTGATATACTGGTGAACCAGCGGATTGAGGTCGCCTTCCTCCACCACATCCTTGACGGAAGCAGGGACGAAATTCATGACAAGACCTTCGTCAATGGCATCCGTGAGCTGTGCGCCGTCCTGAATCATGACCATATCCGCTGCGGTATTGCCGTTTTCATTGCGCAGCTTTGTGTAGATTTCCTGGTCCTTCAGGTTGTTGCTTTCAACGGGAATGTCATAAACTGCGGCAAACTCTTCAGCAGCAGTGGAAATACGGGAGGTATTGCCGTAAACAATGAAAGTACCTGTCTCAGCTTTTGCTTTTTCAACCAGTTCTTCATGGGTCATGGCTTCTGCTGCAGCGATGTCATCGGAAATATCTGCAAGCGCAGGGATGGCGGAAAGGAGCAGCATTGCGGCAAGAATGAGTACAAACCATTTTTTCATAAATAATTCCTCCTTTTTCTGTGGGTAAAACAGAGCATGATGTCGGTGAGTGCTCTGTTCAGTCAATAACTCGTATATATTATGACGAAAAATTGTATAAAATGCAAGCATGATTTTACGTCGGAAAATGATATGGAAGGAAATATCTCCAAAAGTCTGGAAAGATTCTACAAAAACCGGTAAAGTGTTCCTTCTTTTTCGGGAGGAACATCCATATCCGCAGGAAGACGGAAAGCAGGAAAAAAATGCAGCAGAAGCGGCTGAAGGCGGGTAAATAAACGGGAAAGTCCCTGCTGACAGTGGAAATGGGGGGCGGGGAAGGAGACACTGCCTGTAATCAGTAAGGAAAGAGGCCGAGAAACTATTTGCATATTGGAAGAGTATATGGTAAAGTCTGTGTGTTGCTCTGCAACTGTCGGGATTTGCGGTCTGTTTTTCTGACTGCGATCCCCGGGACATTGAGGATAACCTGCCTTCAGAAAGGCAGAACAGAAAGGAACAGATAGCAATGAAAATTGCTGTAACATTTGAAAATGGTGAAGTATTTCAGCATTTCGGCCATACGGAACACTTCAAGATCTATACGGTGGAAGATGGCGTTGTAACCTCCTCGGAAGTGGTCGACTCGAACGGAGTGGGACATGGTTCCCTGGCGGTTCTTTTAAAGGAGCAGGCAGTGGATGTTCTCATCTGCGGCGGGATTGGCGGCGGTGCCCAGGCGGCACTGGCGGATCAGGGAATCGAACTCTGTGCAGGGGCCTCCGGAAGTGCAGATGAAGCTGTTGAAGCCTACCTGAAAGGGAAACTGGTAAACACCGGAGCAAACTGCAATCATCATCATTCCGGGGAACATGACTGCGGTAATGAGGGAAATCATGACTGCCATGGCGGATGCGGTCACAAGGGCAAGAATGTCGGGAAGAAATGCCGCACGCATTACCGCGGAACTTTCAATGACGGTACGCAGTTCGATTCATCCTATGATCGGGGAGAACCGCTGGAATTCATCTGCGGTGCCGGCATGATGATCCGGGGATTTGATGCGGCAGTCGCGGATATGAATGTCGGGGAAACGAAACAGGTTCACCTCATGCCGGAGGAAGCCTATGGAGAAAAGGATCCGCAGGCAATTTTCACGGTCGAGATAGCACAGGTTCCCGGATCCGAACAGCTGTCTGTCGGACAGCAGGTTTACCTGCAGGGAATGGACGGCCGTCCGGTACCGGTCCGTGTGGATGCCAAGGATGAGAAGACGATTACTTTCGATGCCAATCATGAAATGGCTGGCAAGGAATTGAATTTCACCATCGAGCTGGTGGAAGTCCTGGATGCCTGAGGGGATAATACCCAGACCGTGTAATTCGACAGGCCGGACAAAGCAGGGCAGAACCTGAAAGTAAAAAAGGTGAAATAAAGCTTTACAAAAGCTGAAAAAACATGTATGATATGGCTCGTTAAACGCTAGGAAGCGGGACGCAAATGGACTATTTCTGTACAGAGAGCCGGAGAATGGTGGAAATCCGGTCAGAAAGCCAGGAGGAATCACCCGTGGAGCGGTCCTGCAGATCGTCGGTGAAGCAGGAACGGCTTGCACCGTTATGGCAAATGAGGATACACTTGTATTGAATTTTGGGTGGTACCGCGAATCAATCGCCCCAGCAATGGGGCGATTTTTTTTAACACCGATTTCTGAGGAGGAAGAAGATGTATCAGAAAGTTTCCACGGATATGAATTTCGTGAAACGTGAGGAAGAAGTCCTTTCTTTCTGGCGGGAAAATGAAGTTTTCAAGAAAATGATGAAGCTGCGCGAGGGAGCGGAACCCTTTACTTTCTATGATGGACCGCCTACCGCGAACGGCAAGCCCCACATTGGCCATGTACTGACGCGCTCCATCAAGGACGTGATTCCCCGCTACCGCACGATGAAAGGCTATGATGTTCTGCGCATTGCCGGATGGGATACGCACGGACTTCCGGTTGAGCTCGAAGTGGAGAAGCAGCTCGGACTGGATGGCAAGCCTCAGATTGAGGAATACGGCATTGAGCCCTTTATCCAGGAGTGCAAGAAATCGGTCTGGAAGTATAAGACGGAATGGGAAGAGATGAGTGACCGTGTCGGCTACTGGGCAGACATGGAGCATCCTTACATTACGTACAAGGATGAATATATCGAGTCGGAATGGTGGAGCCTCAAGCAGATTCATGACAAGGGTCTGCTCTACAAGGGCCACAAGATCGTTCCGTATTGCCCCCGCTGCGGCACTGCGCTTTCCAGCCACGAGGTCGCTCAGGGCTACAAGACGGTCAAGGAAACCTCCGCGACGGTCCGCTTCCCGGTCAAGGGCGTGGAGAACACCTATTTCCTTGCCTGGACGACGACTCCCTGGACGCTTCCGAGCAACCTTGCTCTCTGCGTCAATGCGCATGAGACCTATGCCCGTTTTGAAGCAGACGGGAAGATTTATATCATGGCAGAAGCACTGATCGCCACCGTCTTCGGCGAGACTCCCGTGGAAATCAAGGAGACGATGAAGGGCGAAGCACTGGTTGGCATGGAATATGAGCCGGTGTTTGATTTTGCCAAGAAAAAGCTCCGTGCCAATGAAAAAGCCTGGTTTGTCATCAGCGATGATTATGTTACCACCGATGATGGTACCGGTATCGTTCATATGGCACCTGCCTTCGGTGAAGATGACTACCGTGTCTGCATGGCGAATCATCTTCCTTTCGTCAACTTTGTGGATACACAGGGATGCATGACGGAAGATACCAAGTGGCCGGGCGTCTTTGTCAAGGATGTCGATAAGCTGGTTCTTCAGGACCTGAAAGAGCGTGACCTTCTGTATTCTGCTCCGGAATTTGAGCATGATTATCCGTTCTGCTGGCGCTGCGATACGCCGCTGATCTATTATGCCCGCCAGAGCTGGTTCATCAAGATGACCGCTGTCCGGGACCATCTCATCCGCAACAACCGCCGCGTGAACTGGATACCGGAGAACATCAAGGAAGGCCGCATGGGCAACTTCGTTGAGAATGTCATCGACTGGGGCCTTTCCCGCGAGCGTTACTGGGGCACTCCGCTGCCGGTATGGGTCTGCAAGGACTGCGGCAAGGTGCATGTCATCGGCAGCAGGGAAGAGCTGTGCAGACTCGGCCGCAATGTAAAGCCGGATATTGAACTGCATCGTCCTTACATCGATGAGGTGGTGCTGACCTGCCCGGATTGCGGCGGCGATATGATCCGTGAAAAAGAGGTCATTGACTGCTGGTACGATTCCGGCTCCATGCCTTTTGCGCAGTGGCATTATCCTTTTGAAAACAAGGAAAAATTCGAGTCAAGGTTCCCGGCACACTTCATCTCCGAGGCCATTGACCAGACCCGCGGCTGGTTCTACACGCTGCTGGCCATTTCTACCTGTCTGTTCGATACCAATCCTTTTGAAAACTGCATTGTCATGGGACACGTTCAGGATAAAGACGGCCAGAAGATGAGCAAGCACAAGGGAAATGTTGTGGATCCCTGGAGTGTTCTGAATGTTCAGGGCGCGGATGCGGTACGCTGGTTCTTCTATAACAATGCTGCTCCCTGGCTGCCGAACAGGTTCTATGCAAAGGCTGTGGAAGAGACGCAGCGCAAGTATATCGGTACGCTGTGGAATACCTATGCCTTCTTCATCCTGTATGCGGAGATTGACCAGTTCGATCCCGCGGCGCATCCCCTGGACCAGGTGGAGCTGACCCTCATGGACCGCTGGATTCTTTCGAAGCTGAATACCCTGGTGAAGACGGTGGATGAGCACCTGATGAATTACCGCATCACGGAACCTTCCCGTGCCATGGCGGACTTTGTCGATGACCTTTCCAACTGGTATGTACGCCGCAGCCGTGAGCGTTTCTGGGGCAAGGGAATGGAAGGAACCAAGGAAGCTGCCTTTGCAACGCTTTACCATGTGCTGGAGACGATGAGCCGGCTGACGGCACCCTTCACGCCGTTCATCGCGGAGAGCATGTATCAGAATCTTGTCTGCTCCGTGAATCCGTCCGCGCCGCTCTCGGTTCACCTGTCCGATTTCCCGGTATGCGATGAATCGAAGATTGACCCCGAGCTGGAAGCACACATGAAGGATCTTCTGGAAGTCGTGGTACTGGGACGTTCCTGCCGCAATGAAAGCGGTCTCAAGGTTCGCCAGCCCCTGTCCCGGATGATCGTTTCCGGTGCCGAGATGCCGGAGGAATTCTGTGCACTGGCCGAGGATGAGCTGAACGTGAAGAAGGTTGACTTTACGGACGATACCACCGCCTTCATGACATATCAGCTGAAGCCTCAGATGCGCACGCTGGGTAAGAAGTACGGAAAGCTCCTGAAGGCAATCGGAGAGAAGCTGGCAACCCTCGACGGCAACGAGGTTGTGGCGCTGTTCGAACGCGGAGAAACCCTGCGCTTCACGCTTCAGGATACGGAAATTGAACTTGAAAAGGACGACGTTCTGACATCGCCGATGAAAAAGGCCGGCTATGTTGTTTCCAGCGATCATGATGTGACGGTGGCCCTGGATACCAATCTGACGGAAAGCCTGATTGCGGAAGGCTTTGCCAGAGAGATCATTTCCAAGGTACAGACCATGCGGAAGGAAGCCGGATTCGAGGTAACGGACCGCATCCTGGTTACTGTCAGCACGGAAGATGAGAAGCTGAAGAACGTTGTGGCAGATAATATGCAGACAATCGCGGATGGCGTGCTGGCCGTTTCCGTCCAGCTTGGGGATGCCCTGGAAGGCTCCTACAGCAAGGAATGGAATATCAACGGCATCAATGCTGGCATCAGCGTGAAAAAGGCTTAATTTGGAAATCATGAAAAAATTCGTCGTATTAGGGGCGGGCGCATATCAGTTTGCGCCCGCCATTTTAGAAGATCTGATTATGAAAGCCGATGAGCCCAGCGAAATCTGGCTGGTGGATGCGGACCTGGATCTGGCGGAACTGACCGCAAGAGCAGCCGGAAAGCTTGCAAAAGCAAGGAATCTGCCCTGCCAGTTCTACTACACCACGCAGTGGCAGAAGAGCATATTCGGTGCAGACGCGGTGATTCTCTGCTCCGATTTTCTGGATCCGGATGCATGGAAGCAGGACCTGGATGCGCTGGATGAGGTCGGTCTTGGCAAGCAGGCCAGGCTGACGGGAGGAATCGGAGGCGCAATGCAGACCCTTCGATCCTGTGGCTTTGTTGCGGATGTGGCCGAAAAAATTGCCTTGGAATGCTCCGGTGAGACGCCGCTGATCCTCTGTGACAACTGCTTCGGAGGCCTGGTGCTCTCGAGAGCCTGTGAAACTGCGGAAACGTTCTGCGGGGTTCCTTCGTATGGCATCTCCGATGTGGTGGGACAGACGAGGGCACGGGTGGCCTTATATCTCGGAATTCCCCAGGAGCAGGTGGAAGTTACCTGCGGTGGCATCAACGCATTCTCGTTTATTTCTTCCCTCCGAAACAGGGAAACCGGCGAGGACCTGCTGCCGCGTCTGAGAAAGGAAATCTGTGAGGATGACAGGGAGGCGCTGGCTGCGCAGTTCATTGATTTTTATGACGCGGTTCCTGCCGGTATGCGGGTGACCCAGTATGAACTGCTTGCCGATACGGAGCTCAGCCCCAGGAAGACCGTGATCTATTCCGGAGTAGGCCTTGCGGATTTTGAAGTTCGAAAGCGCGATCTTGCCATGCTTGCGGTCTATGGTCCGGACCATCCCGAAGGGGAAAAGGCATGGCAGCATATACTGGATACCGGCTGCCGGGAGGTAAGACCGGTTGCCCTGGTCCGTGCCCTGTGGGGAAAAGGGAAACTGGCCGTGCCTGCCATGACCATGCGGAACAAAACCTCCTATCCGTCCGTGACCGAAGGCAGGTACATTGAAGGACCTGCAGAAGTTGACGGGACAGGAGTCGTCGGAATTCCGACCTCCTTGCCGGTAGAGATCACAGAACTGATGGAGCAGCTGACGCTCTGCAACCGGCTGATGGCGGAAGCTGCAGCAACAGGAAACCGGGATGCTCTGCGGGAGGCACTGGAAATCGATCCGGCACTGGCCGGCGTGGATGTGCTGTACGCAGAAGATGTGCTCGAACGCATGATGGAAAAACAGAAAGACAAACTGCCGCGTTTTTATGGGGAGGCAGAGGAGAAAGATGTTTAGTACCAAGAACTGGAAGGATTATGAGGTCCTGGATTGCGGGAACGGAGAAAAGCTGGAACGCTGGCATGATGTGATTCTTCGCAGGCCGGATCCCCAGGCAATCTGGGTCCCCCGAAATGCTTCTCTCTGGGAAAAGGTGGATGGCTATTACCACCGGAGTGCCAAAGGGGGAGGAGAATGGGAGTTCCGTAGAAAGATTCCGGAACGCTGGAATATTAAGTACGGCGACATTCAGCTGTATGTCCGACCCACGGGCTTCAAGCATACCGGTGTTTTCCCGGAGCAGGCCGTCAACTGGGACTGGATGAGCGGTCTCATCCGTTCCAGGGCTGCCGATGGCAGTAAGGTCCGGGTACTCAACCTGTTCGGCTATACCGGCGGTGCAACCATAGCATGCGCGAAGGCTGGCGCAACGGTCTGCCATGTGGATGCGGCAAAGGGAATGGTGCAGTGGGCTAAAGAAAACCGGGAACTGAATGGGATTCCGGAGACGCAGGTCCGGTGGATCGTCGATGACTGCCGCAAGTTTGTGGAACGGGAAATCCGAAGGGGAAACAGCTATGAAGGCATCCTCATGGACCCGCCTTCCTACGGCCGCGGCCCCGGCGGAGAAGTATGGAAGCTGGAAGACGAACTGTACCGGCTGGTGGATCTGACCAGCAACATTCTGTCCTCAGAACCGCTCTTTTTCCTGATCAACAGCTACACCACCGGATTCCAGGCCAGCGTTCTTTCCAATATCCTGGAGCAGACGGTACAAAGCAGATTCGGAGGAAGTATCACGGCCGATGAAGTCGGACTGCCCTGTACCGCGGGAGGAGTGCTTCCCTGCGGCACCAGCGGAAGGTGGGAGTGTCATGCCTGACACTCCGGTACGGATTCTCTACGAAGACAATCATGTACTGGTGGTAGTGAAACCCTGCAATATGCCGACCCAGGCGGATTCCAGCGGGGACCTGGATCTGCTTTCCTGCATGAAAGACTATATCGGAAAGAAATATCATAAGCCCGGCGCCGTTTATCTGGGGCTGGTCCACCGGCTGGACCGCCCGGTTGGCGGCCTTGTGGTTTTTGCCAGAACGAGCAAGGCTGCAGAAAGACTCAGCGAACAGGTTCGGACGAAAACCATGAACCGGCAGTATCTGACGGTTGTCCGTGGAAGTACGCCTCCGAACGGCCGGCTTGTGGACTGGCTGCTCAAGGATCCGAAGACGAACATGGTGACGGTGGTTCCGCCTGGCGCACCCATGGCCAAGGAAGCCATTCTTTCGTTCGAAAAACTGGAGGAAGCCGACGGCTGCAGCCTTCTGAAGGTGCAGCTGTATACGGGACGCTCGCATCAGATCCGGGTGCAGATGATGCATATGGGACATCCGATCTGGGGAGATGCGAGATACGGAAAAGGAAGACCCGGAGAACAGATTGCCCTGTTTGGGGCATTTCTGACCTTTATTCATCCTACACTGAAGAAGCAGATGTCTTTTGCTTTCTGCCCTCCCGTCAGGGCACCGTATGACGCTTTCAATTTGCCAAAGTGCCCCTGGAGCGATATAATGGACTGGAGTCAAGCAATTGAGGAAGTGAACCAATGAAAAGATTCAGCTATTTTCTCGCTTTATTCCTGATACTGTGTGCAGGAGCATCTGCGGATCAGTATGCAGATATGGTTTTGTCTGTGGCAGTCAGCGAGATAGGAACGCAGGCTACCAAAGGCGGATATACCAAATACGGCGAATGGGGCGGAAACGCCTACGGTGAATACTGTTCCGAGTTTGTTTCCTGGTGCGTGGATCAGGCAGATAAACGGTATGGAACCAGTATGCTGGGAAGTGTCTATCCGCAGCAGTCCAGCTGCGCAGGAGGTGCTGCCTGGTTCAAGGAGCGCGGAAGATATATTACGGTCGGGAACGGACTTCGTGGTGAAGAGGACGAGTACTGGCTCTCGGACGGTTTTTCCCTGAAGGACAGGGAATACATTCCGCAGCGAGGGGATCTCATCTATTTCGAATGGTATGCCTATAACCGGCTGGATCACGTGGGAATCGTTGAAATGGTTACCATGGATGACAATGGTCAGTATTATGTGCATACGATCGAAGGCAACAATCATGTTCTCGGTGCTTCTCCTACCAAAGTGGAGCGGTTCACGTACGCGCTCAACGATCCCAGCATTCGCGGATACGGAGTCCAGACGGAGGCACTGGCAGCCTGGACGCTTCGGAAAGGGGATTCCGGCGAAGCGGTTATCTATCTTCAGAAATGTCTGGGACTGCTGGGGTTCTACAATGGGGACAACGGCGGCAAGCTTGGTAAGGCCACAGTAGAAGCGATTAAATCATTTCAGAAGGCGAACGGCATTACCCAGAGCGGTGAAGCGGACCTGATTACCTGGCAGCGGATCCGGACTGCACTGAAAGCCATACGGGAGGAAGCCGAAAGAAAGAACCAGGAAAATGCTGCGCAGGCAAAGATGGATGCGATCCGTATGGCACGGGAAGCACTGGCATCCACCTGGTTCGGGGATTTTGATCCTCTGGATGAGGAGACGGCCTGGAAGAGACTGACAGCTCCCATTAAGGTGCTGGATGTCGAAAACAATGAGAAGGTGTACCTTGCGGATGGTCCCAACGGAAAAAGAAAAACAACACAGGAGCATAGAGGTTTCTTCTATGGCTCCTCTGTTGCTGTTCATGTGCTGGAAGAGAAGGACGGATGGGTAAAGATCGAAGCATACAATGACTGCGATGAACTGGAACAGGGCTGGGTGAGGGGCTACCGGATCAAAGAGGTGACTCCGAACCAGACTTACGGTATCATTGTGGACAAGATGACCCAGCGTCTGTACCTGTATAAGGAAGGAAAGCTGCTTACAACGCTCCTTGTCAGTACGGGAACGACCGCCGGCGCCAACGAGGATTTCAATGAAACGTCCAGCGGCGAGTTTCTGCTATGCAGCTGGACCGGCGGCTTCTATGCAGGAGACCTCTGGTGCAATTATGCGATCCGTTTCAATGGAGGAGACCTTCTGCATCTGGTTCCGTCCATCAAGACCGTGGACGCTGACGGAGTGGAAAAAGAAGATTTTTCACGATGCGAGAGCGCACTTGGAACCCGTGCTTCCCATGGATGCATCCGGGTACAGCGCATTGCAAATGAAGATGGCTATAATCACCTTTGGCTGTGGAATAATCTGAGCAAGAATGTCAAGCTGATTGTCTGGGATGATGACGGACGCAAGATTCCGGAAACCGAGAAGGAAACTGCCGTCTATTATAATCCCAATGGCGGTAAGAAATTCCACACGACTGCCTATTGCAGCAGCGTACGGAGCACCTACCTGCCCCTCAGCAGGATCACCTATGGGGATCTTTCCTATTACCCCTATAATGAACTGGTGCCCTGCGGTACCTGCAATGCTCCGGCCAGACCGGAAGTGGCTGCGGCGTGGAATTCGGCAATTGATGAAGCGCTGGAAGAGCTGGAAATCGAGGCACTCATCAACAGCCAGTTTACGGAAAACGGCGCATCCGAAGAGAGCGCCCGGTGAAGGTCCGCAGCCGGACTTTCCATGCGAGGAAGGACATTTCGGGTTTTACGAAAAAAACTGCCTCTAGGCAGTTTCTTTTATCTTCAATCTTTTTTTTCTGTGCTGCCGGACGGAGAAATAATCTCCGGCCGCCGGGACAGAGCGGTTGCCGTAGCGTCCACGGTATCGAGACTTTCAAAGATAATGCCTGCAGCACGGGCATAGAGGGACTTCCGCTGATCATAGAGCGCATACATGCGCTCTTTTTTGTTGCAAGCCAGCAGAGGCCGTCCGCTGTCCGGAATATCCGCAAGGATTCGTTCAAGGGGGCGCTGCAGCCAGATAACCAGACCGGTTTCCTGCATGATACGGATGTTTTCTTCTCTGGTAATGATTCCTCCGCCGGTTGCAATGACGGAAGGCTGCGTGCTGATGCTTCGGAGTGCTGCCGTTTCACGCATGCGGAAACCGTCTTCTTCAAAGCGGGCAAAGATGTCAGAAATCGGCATTTTTGCCTGTTCTTCAATGAGAAAATCCAGATCGACAAAGGACACCTGCAGTATTTCAGCCAGTCTGCTGCCGACGCTGCTTTTGCCGCATCCCATCATGCCAATCAGATAAAGCGGGTTCTTCATGGGACCGTCTCTTCTTTCGCTGCGGCATAAGTGCCCACCAGTCTGCAGGAGGCCACATCAGCTTCAAGAGACTGCATCAGGACACGAAGGTTATTCTGCGAAAGATCCCCGGTGAGGTCCACATAAAAACAGTATTCCCAGTTTGTTCCCGGTATCGGACGGGATTCGATGTGGGTGAGGTTCATCCCCAGCGCCACAAAGCTCGAAAGTGCCCGCTGAAGGGTGCCCCGGGCATGCTTGAGGGAAAAGGTAATGGTTGCTTTATCGGCAACGCCGATGGGGCGGGGAGATGCGCTGACGATAAAGAAGCGGGTTGCATTGGTGGTGGAAGACTGAATGGAAGGAGCCAGAACGGTAAGGCCGTAATGCTCTGCTGCAAGTGTGGAGGCGATAGCAGCGCAGGAAGAGTCCTGCATCTCTGCAACGTGCTTTGCGGCGATGGCAGTATTGTAGTAGGGAATGGCTGTCATCTGGGGATGCTGTTTCAAGAAAGGCTGGCACTGGACAAAACCCTGTTCGTGACTGTAGACCTTCTGAATATCCTCCAGCCTGCTTCCGGGAAGCCCGAGCAGGCAGTGCTCCACATGGACCAGCTGCTCACCGACGATGTGGCAGGCATATTTCCCGAGGAGATCATAAACCGCATGGATGGCTCCGGAGGAAGAGTTTTCTACCGGAACGACGCCGTAGCGTACCTGATCATCTGCCACTGCGGCAAAGACGGACTCAAAACTGTCATAGCACCGGCGGCGGATCTCCGCTCCGAAAAAGCCGATGGTGGCACTCTCGGAAAATGCTCCGGGAATTCCCATGTATCCGATGCAGTCTGCTTTCAGACCGCTTTCCAGAAAACGGTACTGTTCCTGCCTGGAAAGCCGCATGATTTCCGTAAAAAAGGAGACAACGCTTTCCTTGAGGTAGGGGTCCTTTGCCAGTTCTGCCCGGCTCTTCAGGACTGCCTCTTCCCGGGCGGTGTTGAGTACTTCCAGATGGTGGAGCTGCTTGTAGCGGGCGACATCCCGGGATACTTCCATGCGCTCTTCAAAAAGGCGGACCAGTTCCCGGTCTATGGCATCGATCCGCTTACGGCTTTCTGTGAGATCTGGAACGTTCATGGGTTAACTCCCTCCTGCATGAAGGCATGCATTGCTGTATTTTCCATGATAAGATCGCAGAGGGTTATGGCGAGAATGCTTTCAATGACAACCACGGCGCGGGGAACGATGCAGGGATCATGACGGCCGTGAACGGAGAGATCCACGTCCTTATGGAGACGGACATCGACGCTCTTCTGCAGACGGGCAATGGAGGGCGTCGGCTTGATTCCTACAACGACGCGGACGGGCATGCCATTGGTGATTCCGCCGATGACGCCGCCGTTATGATTGGTCAGACAGACGATGTTTCCCTGCTCATCATAGGACATCTCATCATTGGCTGTGCTGCCGGTCATTTCGCTGATGTGGTCGCCGTCACCGAAGGAGACGGCCTTGACTCCCGGTACAGAGAAGGCAAGCGCTGCAAAGGTGCTTTCCACGGAGGCATACAGGGGGGAGCCGATTCCGGCAGGAACCCCGAGCGCCAGGCATTCAATGCGGCCTCCGACACTGTCTCCGTTCTCTTTGGCCTTCAGGATGGCGCTGCGCATCGGGGCCTCGCTTTCGGGATGGAGAACGGGGAAAGAAAGCGCGGTGAGAGAATCCAGAGCCTCTTTTGTCATGGGAAGGGCATCAAAGTGCAGATCCTCTTCGTTCTGGATGCTGAGAATATGGGCACCGATGGCAATCCCTTTTGAAGCAAGAAGCTGGCGGGCAACCGACCCGGCGAAGACCAGGGGAGCAGTCAGACGGCCTGAAAACTGCCCACCGCCGCGCACATCGTTAAAGCAGGCATATTTTACAAATGCGGAGTAATCTGCATGGCCGGGGCGGAAGACATGGGAGAGTTCCTGGTAATCGGAGGAACGGGTATTCGTGTTCTCAATGATTCCTGTCAGTGCGGCTCCTGTAGTTCTTCCATTATACCATCCGGAAAGAATGCGTACTTCATCCTTTTCCCGGCGTGCGGTGGCCGTCGGATCCTGACCGGGAGCACGGCGGTTCATGTGCCTTGCAATCTGTTCCGGATCAAGAGGAAAGCCGGCGGGCAGGCCGTCGATGGTGACGCCGATTGCCGGACCGTGGGATTCTCCGAATACCGTAATCCGGAAATGGGTTCCTATGGTTGCACTCACGATGCTTTTCCTCCCAGAAGTTCAAATTCATGCCAGAAAGAAGGAGCGGATTTGCTGACGGAATCCGAATCGGACAGGATGAAATTTCCGCGGGAGAGGGCAGAGGCAACTGCCATGGCCATGACGACTCGATGATCATGACATCCGTCGATGCTTGCTTCCCGAAGGGGGAACCCGCCCCGAATGATCAGGCCGTCAGGGGTCTCCTGACAGATGGAACCGCATGCATTCAGGGCATTTGCCATGGCGGAAAGCCGGTCGCTCTCCTTATAGCGGAGGCGTTCGGCTCCGGTAATCCTGCTCTCCCCATGGGCTGCAGCCATGGCAACGGCCAGAATGGGGACCAGGTCAGGACACTGGGAGACATTGACTTCAATGGGATGGAGGTAGGAAGGGAATGCGGTCACCAGGCCGTTATCCAGCTGGATTTCTCCGCCCATGTCCCGAAGAATATCGACGATCTGCCGGTCGGCCTGGACCGATTGGTTGTCGAGGCACGTCAGACTGACCGGACCGTTCTGGGATATCAGCCCTGCTACCAGATAAAATGCGGCATGGCTCCAGTCCCCTTCGATGCGCAGGGAACCGGGGCTGCGGACTGTCTGATTTCCTTTGATATGCAGTGCGCTGCCGTCCCGGCTCCATGCGGAATGAATGCCGAACAGCGCCTGTATGGAGCGGGTCATCTCCACATAGGGAGCACTTTCCAGCGGAGTGGTGAGCTGGATGGTGCTGTCCGTATCCAGCCTGGGGAGGGCAAGCAGCAGCCCGGAGATGAACTGGCTGCTGATATCTCCGGCAACGGAATAAATCCCTCCGGATAACCGGCCGTTCACCGTTAGCTCATTTCCGCGCTGGGCCCAGGAGATTCCCTGATCCGTAAACAGCTCTTCATAGACGGTCAGGGGGCGCTGCATGAGCCGCCCGCGTCCCAGAAAGCGCACCGGTCCGCGGCCGTCAAGGGCAAGGGGAAGCAGAAGGCGCAGGGTGGAACCGGATTCTCCGGCGTCCAGGGTGCGCATGGCCCGGGAAACCGGACGGCTCAGACTGCCGGAAATCCGGGCCCGGACGAATCCCGGCTCCTCTGCATCGATCAGTGTGGCCCCGCTGCAGAGGCCGAGCTGTCTGCAGCAGGACAGGGTGGCACTCACATCTTCCGAAAGCTGCAGGGGTTCGATTTCCATTTCTCCTCTGGCCATGGCAGCCAGGATCACTGCACGATGGGATGCGGATTTGCTGGGGATGACAGCAAGGGTACCGGATAAAGATGAGGGAGAGACGATTTTATCCATATTACCTCCAGGACCTGTATAGAAGAGTGGACAATTCAGAAAAGGGGAGAGGATGAATGACGGCGTTGCCGATGCGGTCCAGCAGAACGAGATGGAGTATTTTTCCGCTCGCTTTCTTATCGAGAGCCATGACCTGCAGGAGCTGTTCAGGAGCCAGGTTATCCGGCATTTCATGCGGCAGGTCATAGGCTTCCAGCAGCCTGCTGATGCGGATATCGGTTCCTTCCGGCGTAATTCCGAGAAGCTGGCCGAAGCGGGAGGCATAAACCATGCCGATACAGACCGCTTCCCCATGCAGCAGTGTACCATATCCCATGGAATTTTCAAGGGCATGGGCAAGGGTATGTCCGAAGTTCAGGATCATGCGAAGACCGTGGTCAAGAGGATCCTGGCGGACGATGCCGGCCTTGAATGTGCAACAATGGGAAATGATCTCCGGAAGATGCGGCAGCATGGCTTTTCTTCCCTGCCATTTTTCGAAGGAGGAAAAGAAGTCTTCATCCGAAATACAGGCGGTCTTGATGACTTCGCCAAGTCCTGCACCAATCTGCCGGTCGTCCAGCGTGGAGAGGGTGCCTGTATCAATCAAAACCTGCTTTGGCTGGAGGAACGCACCGAGAAGGTTCTTTCCCTTGGGATGATTCAATGCGACCTTTCCGCCCACGGAAGAGTCCACCTGGGACAGCAGGGTGGTTGGAATCTGGATAAACGGGACGCCACGCAGATAGGTGGCTGCGGCATAGCCGGTCAGGTCTCCGATCACGCCGCCGCCCAGGGCAATGACAGTGTCTGAGCGCGTCACATGCGATTCCAGCAGGAAATCAATAATGCGGTCGTACTGGAGGGCACTTTTGCTGGTTTCCCCGGCAGGGACTTCGAAGAGGCAGGGCGTGGCCCCGGCAGTGCGCAATGCATTTTCCACAGTACTGCCATACAGCGGACCGGTATGCTCATCTGCAATGACTGCGACGGTGTGTCCTTCCAGGGAGGAAAGACAGGGAGCGCATTCGGAAAGCAGGTTCGGGGAGATGATGATCGGATAGCTGCAGTCCTGTCCCGGTGCCATGACGTTTACTTGATACATTGGAGCCTCCTCTCAGGTATAAAGGGGAGAACGCGGACGGCCCTGTCCCTTCTGCCGGTCAATATTCTTTTTGTGTTCGCTGCTTTCGGTCAGCTGTTGAAGCAGTTCTTCCCGGCTTCCACTGCGCAGCAGGCTGCTGTACTTCTGCAGCTGTTCAGAAAGCGCATCGATCTGATCTGCCAGAGAAATCCGGTTCAGATCAAAGAGTTCGCACCACAGGTTCGGATCCAGCGCGGCAACCCGGGTGGCACCGCGGAAGGAGCCGCCCTCATATCCCGCGCTCTGGCTGAACAGCGGCTGATCGCAGAGAGCGAGGGCGAGAATATGCATCAGCTGGCTGGTATAGGCGATACAGTGATCATGCAGCTCAGGGGTGGATTCGATGACGTCGCAGCATCCGATCTGCAGCGCCATATGGGTCAGAATGGTTCTGGCGCTGTCGGTGGTGCTTGGATGGGGAACCAGAATATAATGAGCGCCGCGGAAAAGGTAAGGGGTGGCATTGGAAAATCCGCCGCTCTCCAGTCCGGCCATGGGATGGCCGCCAATAAAGGAAAACTGGTACGTCGGCAGGCTGTCCAGAGCCTGAAATATCGGCACCTTTACGCCGCAGACATCGGTCAGCACGGTATTGGGGGAAAGCTGTCCGCCATAAGTGGAGATGAAGTCAACGGCTGCGTTGGGATGAAGGCAGAGGAGGATCAGATCCTGTTCGGCAAGGGGAGCGGCATCTGCGGAAGGCCAGGCCGCGTTGACCGCGCCAACCCTGAGGGCTTCGCTGCGGCTGTATAAATCCGGTTCAACGGCGGTGACCTGCAGGGAAGAATCCCCGCGCAGTGCCAGTGCCATGCTCCCGCCAATCAGCCCTAATCCGATAAACATCACTTTCATAGGGTTCTTTCCACGATCGGGGCCATGCCGTGAATCTTACCCACCAGCTGGGCAAACTGATCCGGGGTAAGACTCTGGGCACCGTCTGAAAGCGCATGGGGCGGATCGTTATGGACTTCCACCAGCAATCCGTCTGCACCGGCAGCAATGGCAGCAAGAGACATCCGCTCCACCATCCAGCTGAGCCCGGTTGCGTGGGAGGGGTCAACAATTACCGGAAGATGGCTGAGGCGCTTGATGGCGGGGATAACCGAAAGATCCAGCGTGTTGCGGGTATAGTTCTCAAAGGTCCGGATTCCGCGTTCACAGAGGATGACATTGGGGTTGCCGGCTGCCATGATGTATTCGGCACTCAGAAGCCAGTCATAGACGGTGGCACTCATGCCGCGCTTGAGAAGGATGGGCTTGCGGGTCTTTCCGAGCTCCGAAAGCAGGTCGAAGTTCTGCATGTTCCTTGCGCCGACCTGAATCACATCGACGCGGCGGTCAAATTCTTCCACCAGCTTGGGACTCATGATTTCCGTACAGATAGGCATTCCGGTGATGGAGGATGCTTCTTCGAGCAGTTCCAGACCGTGAAGCTTCAGGCCCTGGAAGGAATAGGGGGAGGTACGCGGCTTATATGCGCCACCGCGGAGAATATCCGCGCCGCTGGCACGGACTTTGAGTGCGGTGTCTGTAATCTGTTCGGAGTTTTCTACCGAGCACGGACCGGCAAAAAGCACAAGCTTGCGTCCGCCAACCGGAACTCCTTTGCAGTCGATGACACTGTCCTGAGGATGGAACTTGCGGTTCGCCTTTTTGAAAGGCTCGGAAACCGGCATGACACGCTCCACGCCTTCATGCGTCAGAAAATCATGGGGATCAAGGCTGCCTACGTCGCCGATGACGCCGAGAACGGTACAATCCACGCCGGAATTGCGCTGAACGGTCATCCCCCTGGATTCCAGATTATCGCAAAGGTCGTCGATCTGCTGGGCGGTTGCCTCCGGTTTCATGATAATAATCATACTGTTATCCTCTCTTTCCTATTAACACCAAAAAGAAAAGCCCCCGCCTGTGCGGCGGGAGCATCATAACCCTATCAACAAATACTCCTTATACACGCACAAAAATGAGACTTTGCCCTCCGGTAAAGCCGTAAAATCGTGCAAAGGAGAAGATGTTCTTCATGATGGGATTCCTCCGTGTCAATATGCGGAAAGTATATCATTGACAATGGAGAAATGCAAGCAGTTTTTTGAACAGCTGCATGATTTTTCCGGGGAAAGGAATGGATAAGACAAAATGTACAGGACGGCAGGGGAGAAGCGACGAATCGTATCAGTTTTATTCTGATTGGGGTGACTTCTGCAGACGGATGCCGGATGGGATGCGTGGAGAAAATCCGGAATAGAACGGCAGGACAGAGAGAAAACTTTTTTCCGGAAGAAGCAATCTATGTCATGTGGTATCTGAAAATTGCCATGGCAGGATAGCCTTTGGCGTGTTATACTATGCGGCGTTAGGAGGATTTACCAACATGGATTTACCAAAGAGAGAACAAGTGGAGAAAAACCTTACCTGGGATCTTTCCCTGTTATATCCTTCACAGAATGCAGCGTTTCAGGACCTCGAAAGGATCGAGGAAATGGCAGAATCAATGGTCCTGCAGTGGAAAGGAAAGCTGAAGACAGCCGAGAATATCAAGGATTGTCTGAGGCGGCTGGAAGAGATACAGGTACTGTCCCAGCAGGTATTCAATTATGCGGATCTGAATGTGAGCGTGGACTTTGGAAATGCAGGAAATCTGTCCTTCAGCGATGCTGTGGACTCCAGACTTTCTGCCATGAATGCAAAGATTGCTTTTGTCAGGACCGAAATCGCAGCCTGCCAGGATGACGTGCTTCGCGAAGCAATGCAGAACGTTCCGGAGCATCAGAATTACCTTCAGGAGATTCTCCGGGAAAAGCCCCACCAGCTTTCCCAGGAAACCGAGCATGCACTTGAAATGCTGTCTCCGGTGCTGAATGCGCCCTATACCATTTATAATCAGGCAAAGCTGTCAGATATCCGTTTCGGCAATTTTGATGCGGACGGAGAGAGTTTTCCGCTCGATTATTCTCTGTTTGAGGATTTCTATGAGTATGATGAGCGCACTTCCGTCAGGCGGGCTGCTTTTGATGCCTTCAGCGGGAAAATCCGGCAATACCAGCATGTGACGGCGTCTGCCTATCTTTCCCAGGTGCAGAAGGAAAAGACAATGGCCACGCTGAGAGGGTTTTCTTCCGTTTTTGATTATCTGCTGTTTCCTCAGAATGTGACGAGGGAAATGTATGACCGGCAGATCGATATTATTATGGAAGAGCTTGCTCCCCATATGCACAGCTATGCAAAGCTTCTTGGCCGGATTCACCATCTGGACCGGGTTACTTATGCAGACCTGAAGCTTCCGGTGGATCCTTCCTATGATCCCGCATTTACCCCGGCACAGGCAAAGGGCCTGCTTCAGGATGCCCTTGGCATTCTCGGAAACGAATACCACGAGATCATCGGCAGGGCCTTTGATGAACGCTGGATTGATTTTGCACGCAATGAAGGAAAATCTACCGGCGGCTTCTGCTCTTTCACCTACAAGCGGAATCCGTTTATCCTGATGACATGGCAGAACCGCATGGCGGATGTAATGACGCTAGCGCACGAACTGGGACACTGCGGGCAGAGCATCCTGACGGACCGGAATCAGTCTTTCTTTGATGCGGAAATGTCAACGTATACGGTGGAGTCTCCTTCCACCATGAATGAACTCCTGCTTGCACGTTATCTCCTGACGACGAAGAAAGACAAGCGCTTTGAGAGATGGGTGCTTTCCTGCGTGGTCGGAGATACCTATTATCATAATTTCGTTACCCATCTGCTGGAGGCTGCCTGGCAGCGTGAAGTATACCGGATTATCGACGCGGGCGGTTCTGTTCAGGCGGAGACGCTGAACGGAATCATGCGGAATGTTCTCGGCCGGTTCTGGGGAGATGCCGTGGAACTGACGGAAGGGGCAGAACTGACATGGATGCGGCAGCCGCATTATTATATGGGACTGTACTCCTATACATATTCTGCCGGGCTCACCATTGCCAGCCGCGTAGCCGACCGGATTAACCATCTGGGAGGAGAGGCGGTTCAGCAATGGAAGCATGCGCTTTCTGCAGGCGGAAGCTGTGATCCTGTAAAATGGGCATCCCTGTCCGGCATTGATATCACCACCGATGTACCCCTTCGGGATACGATCACAGAGATCGGAAGACTGATTGGGCGCATTACCGAACTCACGGAGGAACTGGATTAATAAGACGGGGTATCGGTACTGCAGGTAAATAGCAATTTCGTAACCAGCAGAACGCATTTCCCTTTTCAGTTTTCTTTCCATGACAAGCCTCGAAAGTGAGACTGAACATGGTATTCAGACAAATTCAAGCCTGCCTGCTGAAAACTTTGCATGTTTTGGTGCAAAGTTTTCAGTTTTTTTCTGCATAGCAATATGCAGGGGAGAGGAGGCTGTTTTTTTGATACCGTGATAACCGTGGCAGAAGGCCTGCCGTTTCTCGCATCTCAGAACCGCTCCTTATTTCCGGGGTGCGGTTCGGTATAGTCCATGCCTGTGGATTTGACGTACCTGCCTTCGTGTATTCCACGCAGAAAGGGTGCACATCCAGGTAACGCTTGCTTCCTTCTGCAATGCTCTGCTGAAGCCACGGATATTATTGGCTTTGAAGGTACGCCCGGAGTCATCATCAGGTGTATCCTGAAGCTGATTCCCAGACAGGCTGCTTCACTTTCCGTGCTGGTTCTCTATCAGGACCTGAAAAGAGCCATCCACAACGTACATGCTGTGATGAAGGCGAATGCAAATCCTGCAGCGATTGGATATATCAAGCGCAATGTGGTAGAATTGGGGAACCGTTTACCAGATTAAGATTCCCGTGTCCGGAGGCGAAGGCATATATTCTGGTGACTTTTGACGGACTTGATGAGCAGGTCAGGCAAAATACACGCTGCCTAGAGACTGCTGCCATGAGCGGAGGAACACTCGGCTTCATCCCGCTTGTAGATCCATCTTTTGCTGCGGATATCTGGAAGATTCGCGGCTGTCCGGTCAAAGCGGTGGAAGCAGTGAGCGAACAGGAGTCGGTCGATCCGGGTGTGCCCATCAGCAGGGATGCAGAGTTTGTGCCTTTGTGCATGAAGTGGAGCAGGAGACCGGCATGCAGATGGTGGCCTTCGGCCACGCGGGCGACGTCAATGTGCACTTATGTATTGTAAGGGGCAGTCGGGATGACGATGACTGGAACCGCGAGCTGTCCGCAGTGATGCGTACTATCTATGGCAAAGCTTACCAGCTGGGCGGCCTGACCTCCGGTGAACATGGCATTGGCATTGCCAGGCGCCCATACTTCTTTGAGAACACACCCGAAGTCAATCTCAGACGGATGAGAGCGCTTAAGGAAGCCGTCGATCCCAAACATATACTGAATGATCATATATCTTATCTTAAGTGAGGAACAACCGATGAGAAAGCTTTCCAGCCGTACAGCTGAATTCACGGATTCCGTGATCCGTAGAATGACCCGTATATCTTTAAAGTACAACGCTGTGAATCTGTCCCAGGGATTCCCGGATTTTGATCCGCCGAAGCAGCTGACCGGGCGATTGGCGCAGGTTGCCGCGGCGGGACCGCATCAATATGCCGTGACCTGGGGTGCGCAGAATTTCCGTGAAGCACTGGCAGCCAAGCAGCGTCATTTTATGGGGATTGAGATCAACCCGGAAACGGATATCGTAGTGACCTGCGGCTCTACCGAGGCTATGATGGCTGCCATGATGACCGTGACCGATCCAGGGGATAAGGTGATCATTTTCTCTCCGTTCTATGAGAATTATGGTGCGGATACCATCCTGTGCGGTGCCGAACCCATTTATGTGCCTCTGACGCCTCCGGAATTCAGCTTTGATCCGGAACAGCTGGAGGATGCTTTCCGACAGGGTGCCACCGCACTGGTGCTGTGCAATCCCTCAAATCCATGCGGCAAGGTGTTTACCCGGGATGAACTGCTGATCATCGCGGGTCTCGCAGAAAAATATGACGCGTGGGTTATCACCGATGAGGTATATGAGCATATTGTATATGCACCGAATGTACACACTTATTTTGCTGCGCTGCCGGGCATGTGGGAGAGAACACTCAGCTGCTCCAGCCTGTCCAAGACTTATTCCATTACCGGCTGGCGGCTGGGCTATATCATCGCACCGCCGGATGTGATTGACCGCTCACGCAAGGTGCATGACTTCCTGACAGTGGGGGCTGCTGCGCCTCTGATGGAGGCTGCCGTTACCGGACTGCAGATGGGCGATGATTACTATGAGGCGCTGCAGGAAACCTATACCCGCAAGCGGGATCTGTTCCTTCGCGGTCTCGAAGATCTTGGCATTGACCATACCGTACCTCAGGGAGCCTATTACATAATGCTGGACATCAGCAGATACGGTTATGACAGTGATCTGCTGTTCTGTGAACATCTGGCGGAAAGGGTTGGTGTGGGGGCGGTGCCTGGTTCCAGCTTTTTCCGTGAACCGGTCAGTCATTTGATCCGCCTGCATTTTGCCAAGCAGGAATCCACATTGTGCGAGGCACTGAACCGTCTGGCTGACATGGACAGATTGATGTCCGGTCAGAACTGAACGGATTGCTGCTTCTGCACTTATTCGGATTAACGCCCGAAGATTTGTTATAAGCCTATGCTGAAATATGACATGTGCTCCTGCAATGGTGATCGCTGAAATCTGCAGGCGTAAACGGGAAAATACTGAATAGTCTGCAGCCTGCTGACGTCATGAGTGACGTTCAGCAGGTTTTTCTTATGATCTCCGAAAGGCGTGAAGCATGCCGGTTCTGGCATAAAAAGTCTGACAAAACATGCGGCAAGCAGGCGGATGACGGAGTTCAGGCATCTATGCCGGTGGCAAATTAACAGGGTGTTGCTTTTTCGAAGTCAATTGTATATAATCCTACCCGAACAAAGGACGTGTGAAAGGTACTGTGAATGGGAGGTGCTCATGGCTATGCGAAAAAACAGAACTCTGACACGCAACAGGGAGGACCGTCGTGTCAGACGTACTATGCGAGTACTGGAGGAAAGCCTCACGGATTTGCTCCTTGAAAAACCCATCCAGGATATTACGGTTCAGGAGCTTACGGAACGGGCAGACATCAACCGGGGAACGTTTTATCTCTATTACCAGGATGTATTTGACATGCTCGATCATATCGAGGAGGATTATTTCGACAGACTGGTCAATCTGCTCAGCCCCGAGGGGGAAGAAATACTCCTGGATATTCGAACGGTGTATGAACGGGGTTTTACCTTTATCAGTGAAAACCGGAAGCTGTGCAGGGTGCTTCTGGGTGAGCATGGAGATATTGCTTTTCTGCAGAAAATAGACATGGTTTTAAAGGAAAAATGCCGCGGCGAATGGCGAAAGATGTCCAAGGAGGCAGATGAAACGGAATTTGAGTACGTCTACTCCTTTGTTACCAGCGGCAGCCTCGGAGTGATTCGTGCCTGGCTTATGCGGGATTGCAAGGAAGATCCCAAGGCTATGGCGGCACTGGTTGAAAGACAGCTTCAGAAAGGCAGCGCGGCTGCTTTTCAGTAAGATTACAGCAGGGTTCATGGTATGGCCGGAAGGGCCTCCATGGACCTTTTTTTCATACGGAAAAATGGTATAGTTCCGCGGGAAAAACGTTTTCAGCCCTGGGGAGAGGGAAGAAGGCCGGGCCGGTGCGGAAGGGTCCGCAGTATTTTCCCTCGGTGGATTTACCGCAAGGAAATAGAGGAGGAACGGAACAATGGGAACACCGATCCCAAAGACTCAAAGGTTCAGGGGAATCGCAGCGGAGGACAGTCTTCGGGAAAGTTCTCCTTTTTTACAGGGTTCATGCATGTACCGCAGCTAGCGCGCATCTTTTTTTGAGTAAAGTGTGTTTCTGAGGAGCCTGATGCCTCATTAAATAACAGCATCTATGCAAAAGAATGCAGATATTTGCATAAATGTGTATATTCGTTTTTTGACAGAACAAGAGGATTATGACTTGATATCAATTGTAATGTAAGATAATAAGAAGAAATACTGGCATGACTGAGAACAAGATAAATGTATAATATTCACAAAATTTGCATATTTACAAAATGAGACTTGCAAAGTATTTTTATCGAGCGTATAATGCCCGCATATTTATGTATAACAGGGGTGATTGCATTGACAAAGGTTTTCATTGATGGAAGTACAGGGACAACGGGGCTGCGGATTGCAGAACGGCTGGAGGGACGCACGGATATTGAATTGATTCGTTTATCAGAGGAAGAGCGTAAGAACAGCAGATCCCGGGAAAACGCAATGAATGAGGCAAAAGTCGTATTTCTGTGCCTGCCGGATGATGCGGCACGGGAAGCGGTCTCCTTTGTCAGCAATCCGGATACCGTGATCATTGATGCGTCTACCGCGCACCGTACATCGGACCTCTGGACGTACGGCATGCCTGAACTGGCGGGAAACAGAGAAAGAATCCGTGCTTCCCACCGGATTGCAAATCCGGGATGTCATGCTTCGGGCTTTATTGCTTTGATTGCGCCGCTGGTGCATACAGGAGTACTTGCGAAAGACGTCCTGCTGTCCTGTTTTTCCATCACCGGCTATTCCGGCGGCGGGAAAAAGATGATCGCTCAGTATGAGGCGCCGGAGAGAGATACGCTGCTGTCGGCACCGAGACAATACGGGCTGAGCCAGATGCATAAGCATCTCCTGGAAATGCAGAAAATCTGCGGTTTACAGACAGCACCGCTCTTCAGTCCCATTGTGGCAGATTTTTACAGCGGCATGGAGGTGACCGTGCCGCTGATGGGATGCCAGGTATGCGGGGGCATGGAGGCGATAAAGGAAATATATCGCAGCTGCTACGTTGGCCCGGTGATCCGCTATGCGGAAAAAACGGATGAAAGCGGATTCCTCAGTGCACTTTCCATGTCGGGAAGGGATGACATGGAAATCAGTGTATATGGAAATGAGGAACGTATTCTGCTGACGGCGAGATTTGATAACCTTGGCAAGGGTGCAAGCGGTGCGGCAATTCAGAATATGAATGTGGCACTGGATATTCCGGAAACAACCGGTCTGGTTCTTTGAAAGGAGCATGGAACATGAAAACAGTATCAGGCGGCGTTTGTGCTGCAAAAGGATTTAAGGCGGCAGGAATTCACTGCGGTATCCGGAAGAATAAGGATAAGAATGATCTTTCCATGATTGTTTCCGATTGCCCTGCCAGCGCTGCGGCAGTATATACGCAGAACCTCGTAAAGGGTGCTCCGATCCTGGTCACGAAGCAGCACCTTCAGAACGGAAAGGCACAGGCTGTTATCTGCAACAGCGGAAATGCCAATACCTGCAATGCGAACGGGATCGAAATCGCAGAGCAGATGAGCCGCCTTGCGGCCGACGAGCTGCATATTTCCAGTGAGAATGTGATTGTTGCTTCCACCGGCGTTATCGGCCAGCCGCTGGTGATTGACCCGATCGCTGCGGGAATCCCGCTGCTGGTTTCCCGTCTCTCTGATTCCGGCAGCCATGAAGCGGCGCTGGGAATCATGACGACGGATACAGAGATCAAGGAAGTTGCGGTTGAATTTGAAATTGACGGCAGGATCTGCCATCTTGGCGGAATTGCCAAGGGAAGCGGCATGATTCACCCGAATATGGCAACGATGCTGGTTTTCCTGACCACGGACGTGGCTATCAGCCCTGAAATGCTGAAGAAAGCCCTTTCCACGGATATACAGGGCACCTTCAATATGCTCAGCATCGACGGAGATACCTCCACGAACGACATGGTCAGTGTCATGGCAAACGGTCTTGCGGGAAATGCTGTGATTGACCGGGAGGATGATCGCTTTGCGGTCTTTATGCAGGCACTGAACTCCGTTACCGTATATCTTTGCAGGGCGATCGCAGGAGACGGTGAAGGCGCAACGAAGATGCTCGAATGCATTGTCACCGGAGCAGATGATCTTGCCACGGCAAGAACCGTTGCGAAATCGGTCATCTGTTCCAGCCTCCTGAAGGCAGCAATGTTCGGCGCGGATGCGAACTGGGGCAGGGTGCTTTGCGCGATTGGCTACAGCGGAGCAAAGGTGGATGTAAACCGGATTGATGTGGCATTCCGCTCCTGCAAGGGAACGATCCCGGTGTGCAAGGATGGATCCGGCATTGATTTCTCCGAGGAAGAGGCGAAGGAGATCCTGCTTCAGAAGGATATTGAAATCCTGGTTTCTCTCGGGGACGGAGATTTTTCTGCGAAGGCGTGGGGCTGTGACCTTACCTACGATTATGTGAAGATCAATGGCGACTATAGAACCTGAGGAGGACACGATGGACAAGTCTTTTACAAATGCCGAGCGGGCGGAGGTCCTGACGCAGGCGTTGCCGTATATCCGCAAGTACAACGGCAAGATCGTCGTTGTCAAATACGGCGGCAATGCCATGATCAATGAACAGCTCAAGAATCAGGTAATGGAAGACGTGGTGCTGCTGTCTTTGATCGGCGTACGGGTTGTGCTGGTTCACGGGGGCGGCCCGGAAATCTCCGACATGATGAAGCGCCTAGGCAAGAAACCGGAATTTGTGGACGGTCTGAGGGTTACCGATCAGGAGACGGTGGATATTGTCCAGATGGTTCTGGCAGGAAAGGTAAACAAAACCCTTGTAAACCTGCTGGAAATGAAAGGCGGAAAGGCCATGGGCATTTCCGGCATGGATGGACGCCTGATTGAAGCACGGATAAAGAATGAAAGGCTGGGATATGTAGGGGAGATTACCGGCATTAATATCCAGCCGGTTCTGGACCTGCTGGAAAAGGGATATATCCCGGTGGTTTCGACCCTGGGCTGTGACGAGGCCGGCAATGTCTACAATATCAACGGGGATACGGCTTCAGCTTTTATTGCGGGTGCCCTTCATGCGGAACGGATGCTTCTTCTCACGGACATCCCGGGGATTCTTCGGGAAAAGGAGGATCCGGATACGCTCATTTCCGATCTTACGGTGGAGGAAGCCAGACATCTTCAGGAGACCGGCATCATCTCGGGAGGCATGATTCCGAAGGTGGAATGCTGCATTGAAGCAATCACGCGTGGTGTTCGAAACGTGGTAATTATGGACGGGCGTGTACCGCATTCCATTCTGATGGAGATCCTTACGGACGAAGGTGCGGGCACAATGATTAAAGGAGCAGGAAATGAGTGAGATAACGGTCAGGTCAGATACTTATCTGGCAAATACCTATGCGCATTTTCCGGTGGAGATTGTGAGCGGCAAGGGTTCGCTTCTTTATGATGAGTCCGGAAAGGAATACATCGATCTGGGCAGCGGAATTGCCGTTAATTCCTTTGGCGTAGCGGACGAGGCATGGATGCAGGCCGTAACGGCACAGCTGGGAAAAGTTGCGCATACTTCCAACCTGTATTATACGGAACCCTGCGGCAGACTTGCCGAAATGCTCTGTGAACGCAGCGGAATGAAAAAAGTGTTCTTCGGCAATTCCGGTGCAGAAGCAAACGAATGCGCCATCAAGGCTGCAAGAAAATATGCTTCCGACGTCCGGAACATCGGGATGCCGGTGATCGCGACGCTGAAAAACAGTTTTCACGGAAGGACGATCACGACGCTTGCGGCAACCGGGCAGGAACACTATCATGAGATGTTTCAGCCCCTGACTTCCGGCTTTGTCCATGTGACTCCGGGAAATGTGGAGGAGCTGTACGAGGCGGCCCGAAATAACCAGCTTGCCGCCATCATGGTGGAATGTGTCCAGGGAGAAGGCGGGGTTATCCCGCTGTCCCAGGAATACGCACAGGCGATTCAGAAAGTGTGCCATGACAGCAATATTCTGCTGATCGTCGATGAAGTACAGACCGGCATCGGCAGGTCGGGAAAGTTTTTTGCGTATCAGAAGCTTGGAATGGAGCCGGATATTGTCACCACTGCCAAGGGACTCGGCGGAGGGCTGCCCATTGGGGCATGTCTTCTTGGAGAAAAGGTAAAAGGCGTCTTCCATCCGGGAGATCATGGCTCTACCTTTGGCGGAAATCCCGCAGTCGCTGCCGGTGCCATATCGGTTGTGGAACGGCTGACGGAAGATTTCCTTGCAGGGGTGGAACGCAGAAGTCAGATGATCTGGCAGACCCTTTCGGGAAAACCCGGCATCCGGGGAGTTTCCGGAATGGGCCTGATGGTGGGAATCGATACCGAAAAGCCGGCGCCGCAGGTGCTGGCCCGTGCCAGAGAAAATGGGGTGCTTTGCCTGACGGCCAAGTCACGGGTGCGTCTTCTCCCTGCGCTGAATATTCCGGATGAGCTTCTGATGCGTGCTCTGGAAGTGCTCTGCGATGCCGCAGATCCCAATTCGTAGTAATCCCTGTCTGGAGATTCCCAGATACAGCAACAGTTACGTTTCGTGTACAGAGGACCGGGAAACCGGTTCTCTTTTTTATAGCTGCGCTTAAACCGGAGAACGCGTTCCGCAGGGCGGCATCACTGGAATCTGGTGGTTATCGGGTAAAGGAAAACGTGTTTTTGGGACAGATTCCCAGGGACTTTGGAAGAGTCCGGAGGAATCTTTGCAAACAGGTTCAGGGGATGGAAAAAGAGACCGGCCTGAACTGGCCGGTCTCCGTTTTTTTATATATGCAGGATGAAATCCTGCCAGGTCCGCAATCCGCTGCGGGAGAGGGTAAACCGAGAAATGGCAATGCATTTCCGTTCAGGCAATATCCTCTGAAATGTCGATATTCACGCCTTTCAGGCCAATGACCGCACCGTTTTTTGCTTCTTTGCTGTCCGGATGCGGAAGCAGCCACTTATTCCTTGCGGTCAGCAGCGTATCCTCGTGGTTCAGAGGCTCAAATACCGGTTTTGCGGTATTCGTTCCCTGGGGAAGAACAACGAGTACGCGGAAACCTGCACCTGCTTTGGCGGAACAGGGGGCGTAATGCAGGGTTGTGGCAAAAACTTCCACCATGACGCCTGCCGGAACGCGGAATGCTTTCACGTTGGCAGTATCATAGAGGCCGTCGTCACCGATTTCCTCCTGCTTTCCGAGAAGCAGAATGAAATCTTCGGTACCCAGGTTGACTTCACTGTCGCGATGATATTCGAGGCAGTTGAGTTTGGTGTTGTGGCCGTTGCACCAGCCCATCTGAATGGGCATGCCGCCATACTGATGGTCACGGAGTGCTGCAGTGACCGGAAGTGCCTGAAGTTCAGGCTGCTCCGGAACATAGGCAGTGCCTTCGGGGCAGGGAGTTACCGTATTCAGGGTATGGAGCAGCTCCTGGACATCGTAGCCGGTGACAATCTGACCATACTTTTTGAATTCCGGATCGGTAACCGAATAAATATGCATAGGCATTCCTCCTCTTAGTAGCTTGTTGCGGACGATGCATGTCCAATGATCCCTTCCGGATTCTCCACAGATCTGGAAAGATAAAGACCGGATCAGCCTAACGGACGGACCAGGGTAACTTCATAGTACATGGGAGTATATCCTTCCGGAGCAGTTTTCAGCAACTCCTGCAGGACTGCTTCGTCTTCCACCTTCTTGAGGTTCATTCTCGCACCGGAGGTCGGATACGTTGCACCCTCTTCGGGGAGGCAGGCATACATGGCAACCAGTTCGCTTCCGTTGTCCACATTGACTGTCGTCTGATTCGGGGAAAGACCGAGCTGCAGGTAGTAGGTATCTTCCAATTTCACGCAGCCGTAGATATAGAAGCCGACGTTGGGCGTTCCGTCCGGATTGACGGAAGAGACTGCATAAAAGCCGCTGTAGGAGTTAATGGCGTTCATCAGGTCGTCTCCTTCGATGCCGCCATAGAAGTTGTTGACAGAGGCTGAGGTGAAAGCATCCGGATTCTCCGCTAATGCGACACAGGCAATAAGCACGAGAGCAGCAGCGATGACCAAAACCTTTTTCATAGAACATGTTCCTTTCGTATTTTATTTCGAAGAATCCTGCAGGCGACACGCTGGTGGAGGCGGCGTGTGGGTGCAGTCCTCCTTTGGGGCATATTTCCGATACGACGAAAACAGAGGCAGGCGGCAAGGAAAGATTCCCTGCTTCAGCGGATATCTCCGGCGTGAACCGCCCGGAACGCTCTGTTACTGTCTTAATATTATAGCAGGAATAGGGTATACTTCAAGCAAAAAGTGTGAAGGATGCCGAAAGCCTGACCGTGTTCCGGGAAAGGATTCTCAGACGGAAGGCTGCCCGTCAAAGGGAATATCCAGCACCGGCTGCAGATAATCCTGCTGAAAGAAAGGATCGTCCTTGAGTGCACAGTCGAAAAGGCGGGATATGCCATCCTGATAAACCGGATAGGAGGCTGCTTTGCGGAGAATGCGGTAGGCTTTTTCGGCATGGTCAAAGCAGCATACGAAATACTTGCTGATTTCCCGCATTTTCCCGAGCACGACACTTCTGGAATACCGGCTGTCATAGGCGGCAAAGAGGGAATCATGAAAGGAACGCAGTTCTTCGGCCTGCAGCTGCGGTCCGCCGCGCAGGACCCGGGCAAGGGCGGGATTGGTTACCAGACCCCTTCCCAGCATAAATCCGTGAAAGGGAAACGAATCGCCCGAAATGCGCAGACCGGAAGCCGTTGACAGCATGTCCCCGTTGTATACAATCGGAAGACGGCTGGTAGATACGGCCTCCTTGAGGAAGGAGTAGAAGGGACGTCCGTTATAAAACTGGGAGCGTGTTCTTGCATGTACCGTCAGTTCCAGAATCGGATGCTGTTCAAAGATGGGGAGCAGGGTATGGAACTCCTGGGGGGAGGCCCATCCAAGCCGGGTTTTAATGGAAATCGGAATGGGACTGCGGGAGAAGATTTCGTCGAGAAAAAGAGCAAGCATGTCTGGGGAAGTCAGCAGACCTGCACCCTTGTGCTTTGCGGTGACGGTCCCGGAGGGACAGCCGAGATTCAGGTTGACTTCCGTATAGCCGAGGTCGGAAAGATAATCGGCCGCGAGAAGGAAGGCTTCCGGGTCGTTGGTAAGGACCTGGGGAACGGGATGCGGAACATGCTGGTCCGGCGCAAGTTCCCGGTACTCCTTGCCGGTCAGATGAAAGCCTTTTGTGGGGCTGATAAAAGGAATGAAGTACTTATCGACTCCGGGAAACAGCGAACTGTGAACTTCGCGAAAGGTGAGATCCGTGACACCGTGGAGCGGTGCAAAGTAAATCTGCATGGAAAACCTCTTTTTCATGGAATGGCAGGATTGTACCATGAAAGGCGGGCAAAAACAAGAAACCAGCGGAGGCTGTCCGCTGGTCAGGATTTGCCGAGAAGATTGGTGAGGGTATGCCAGCCGAGCACTGCACACTTTACACGGGCCGGCATATGGGATACATCTTCCAGGGAAGCTGCTTCTTCCAGAGCCTCCAGGTCCCCAGGGGAAGCTTCCCCACGGATCATGCGCATGAACAGGTCTGCCAGATGAAGGGCCTCCTCCTTTTCCCTGCCGATGACGAGGTCCAGCATCATATCTGCAGATGCCTGGGAAATGGCGCAGCCGTCTCCGAGGAATGCACCGTCCGCTATGATGTTGTTTTCATCCACCCGGAGCTGCAGTACGATGTTATCCCCACAGCTGGGATTAACTCCGCGCAGCGTAAGGTTTGCATCCTTCAGCGGGGACTTATGTAGCGGGCGGAGATTATGCTCCGTCAGGATCTGGTTATAGTAAGTTTTAACGGCCATAGCCCATTACCTCCCGAACGTCGGATAACACATTGAGGAAACGGCTGATCTCCTCCCGGGTGTTGTAGAACATGAGACTGACCCTGGTGGAAGCGGGAATTCCAAGGTGCTGATGAAGGGGCTGTGCACAATGATGTCCTGCCCGGACAGCAATATGGTTGTCCGACATAATGGAAGCGATATCGTGAGGATGGACGCCATCCACCAGAAAGGTGACAATCCCGTGATGCGCCGAGGGATCCGAGCCGCCGACAATCCGGACATGGGGGATGGAGTTCATTCCCTGCAGAAGGTATTCCGTCAGTTCGGCCTCCCGGGCCATCATAAACGGGAAGCCAAGATGCTCCAAATAGCGGATGGCTTCGGCAAAGGCAAGCGCGTCTCCCGTGTTGACGGTGCCTGCTTCGTATTTCTGCGGAGGCGCTGCAAAGGTGGTATGTTCGGTGGTGACGTATTCAATCATCTCTCCCCCTGTCATATAGGGCGGAAGGGATTCAAGCAGGGCTTTCCTGCCGTAAAGAACGCCGATTCCCGTCGGTGCAAGCATCTTATGCCCGGAAAATGCCAGAAAATCCACTCCGAGAGTCTGGACATTCACGGGAATATGCGGAACGCTCTGGCAGCCGTCGGCTACCACAAGCACTCCGTTTTCATGCGCTTTTTCCGTAAAAGATTGCAGGTCGTTTTCTCTGCCGAAAACATTAGACATGTGCGTGAGTGCAAGGATTCGGGTCCGTTCCGTTAACAGGCGCTCCAAAGCGGAGACTTCAAAAACACCCTCGGGATTGCATTCCATATACTTCACAACGGCGCCGGTACGGGCGGCAGCCTCCTGCCATGGAACCAGGTTGCTGTGGTGCTCTGCAATGCTGACGATAATCTCGTCCTCCGGCGAAAGCAGGGAGGAAAGGATAAAGGCAGCCAGGTTAAGACTTTCGCTGGCATTCCTGGTGAAGATGATTTCACTGGCATTTTCAGCATGGATAAAGGAAGCTGCCGCAGCACGGGCTGCTTCGTAGTCCTCTGTTGCCCGGATGGAAAGATCATAGAGGCCCCGCAGTGGGCTTGCTTTTTCATAAAGCAGAAACCGGTTAAGGCGCTCCGCGACGCAGCGGGGCGTCTGGCTGGTGGCAGAGTTGTCGAGATAAGCCCAATCGGGATTGGCGGAAAAGAAAGGAAAATCAGCACGGATCGCTTCGATGGAGCGCAGGTTACATGCCATGGATAATCTCCTTTTCAAACAGATTGGCATAATGGCAGCGGATACCGGAATCCGGTATCTGGTGAATAAAGGAAAGCATTCTGGATTGCGAGATGGAATTGAAAATGGATTCCTGGTCATATCCCCGGGTGTTCATGTAGAAGAGCACATCTTCAGACAGCCGTCCGATGCTTGCTCCATGGGTACCGCTGACATCTTCTTCCCTGCAGAGAATAACAGGGACGGTCTGGTTGACTACATCTTCGGAAAGCATGAGCACATCTTCGTTTTCCTGGCCCTCGGACCCGGAGGACCCCTGAAGAAAGTCGATGGTTCCACGGAAGCACTTTTCTGCATGATCACGGAGAATGCCTTTCACGGAAATGGAGCTTCTGCTGTTCTTCCCGGAATGGGTCGCAATCCAGTTGATATCGAGCTTTGCACTTCCGGCGGCATGGTAGCCGATCTGACAATCCAGCCTGCTGCCTTCACCGGCGAGCGCGGCATTTCCGCCAAAGGAAACCATTCCTCCGCGCACCAGAATCTGAATCACCGTTACGCGGGCATCTCTGCCGCAGAGGACTCCCAGCGATGCCAGCATGCGGGAGTCGGGATGGCCGTCGCAGAGCAGCACATAGGTTACATGCGCATGCTCCCGAAGGATCAGGCGCATGGATGAAAGGAGCAGTTCGTTTTTTCCGGGGGACAGCAGGTGAATGACGGTGGATTCCGTGCCGGCTTCTGCCAGATAGGAGTGCCGGCATCCGCCTGAAGTGTCTTTCAGGTGAAGGCTACCGCTCTGACCGGAGGGACAGGTGAAACAGCTGGACGGCAGGTTCTGGAGACAGGATTCAAAGTCGCTGCCGGCACTGGTTGCAACTTTTTCAAAAAAGGAATCATCTGCAGGAACACAGCCCTGGGCATGGATGTCAGACACCCCCGCCGAAAGGCTTTCCAGCTGGAACTTCTTTTCATTTACCCCGAGCCATCGCCAGGTCGGCGAAGGCAGTCTGTTATAGGAAAGTTGTTTTTCGCTCATAGTATCTCCTTTACCCGATACTTCCTTTAAGTTCCAGACGGATCAGATTATTCATTTCAACTGCATATTCGAGAGGCAGCTCTTTGGAAACGCTGTCGGCAAACCCGCTGACAATCATGGCACGGGCTTCTTCCTCCGGAATGCCTCGGGACATCAGATAGAAGAGGGCTTCGTTGCTGATCTTTCCGATGCGTGCTTCATGGCCGACGTCCGCTGTATCGGTTCGGACATCCAGTACGGGGATGGTATCGCTGCTGGAGAGATTATCCAGCATCAGGGACTCGCAGTTTGCCGTTGAACTGCTGTATCCGGCGGCTTTGCCGATGACCACTGCACTCCGGTATGTGCTCTGACCGCCGCCTTTGGAGATGGACTTGCTGCTGATGACCGAATGGGTATGGGGGGCATTGTGAACCACTTTCATTCCGGTATCGAGGTTCTGCGTTTCCCCTGCAAAGGTGATCCCGGTATAACGCATGACGGCTTCTGGACCCTGCAGGATGGTCGTGGGATACAGGTAGGAAATATGCGAACCAAAGGAACCCGAGACCCATTCCATCACCCCGTCCTCTTCGACGAGAGCTCGTTTGGTGTTCAGATTGAACATGTTCTTGGACCAGTTTTCGATGGTGGAATAGCGGAGTCGGGCTTTTCTGCCGACGTACAGTTCCACGCAGCCGGCGTGAAGATTGGCAATGTTGTACTTTGGGGCAGAACACCCTTCGATGAAATGCAGGTCTGCTCCCTCATCCAGAATAATCAGGGTGTGTTCAAACTGGCCGGCACCCGGAGCATTCAGACGGAAATAGGATTGCAGCGGAATCTCCACGTGTACCCCCGCCGGAACATAGACAAAGGAACCGCCGGACCAGACTGCACCGTGCAGAGCAGCAAATTTATGATCCGTGGGAGGAACCAGGTGCATGAAATGGGTTCGTATCATATCTGCATAGGGGCCGTGCATGGCACTTTCCAGGTCACTGTAGATTACACCCTGTGCAGCCACCTCGTCTTTCACATGATGGTAGACCAGCTCACTGTCATACTGTGCCCCGACGCCTGCAAGCTGGTCGCGCTCGGCCTGGGGGATTCCAAGCCGTTCGAAGGTGTTCTTGATGTCTTCGGGAACATCGGACCATTTCGCGGACATGGACGTATTTGCGCGTACGTAGGTGACAATATTGTCCAGCTGCAGTCCGGAAAGCTCCGGTCCCCAGGGGGTAACATCCAGCCGGTTATAGATCGCCAGACAGTGAAGCCTGAAATCAAGCATCCAGTCGGGATCCTTTTTTTCTTTGGAAATCTGTCGGATGATCGCTTCGGTAAGGCCATGATCGACCTTATAGAAATCTTTTTCCTCGTCGCGAAAGTCATATCGGCTGACATTGATTTCCTTTATGCTGTTCTTTTCGTTCATGCTCAGCCTCCGATTGCCGCCTGGAAGGGGCCGAAGCCATGACGCTCAATTTCTGCAATCAGGGAGGCATCTCCGTTCTTTACAATCTTTCCATTGATCAGGATGTGCACATAATCAACGGTAAGGGACTGAAGAATCCGGGTGCTGTGCGTGATGATGAGCAGGGCATGACTCTTATCCTGCATAAGGGTATGAATGCCGGCGGAAACGGTTTTGACAGCATCTACATCCAGTCCAGAATCCGTTTCATCCAGAATTGCCAGTTTGGGATTGAGGGCAAGAAGCTGCAGAATCTCTGCCTTTTTCTTTTCTCCGCCCGAGAAGCCGACATTCAGGTCCCGGTCAAGGTAAGACGGATCCATATTCAGGATTTCCATCTGCTTTTCAAGCGATTTGCGGAAAGGCCACAGGCGTTCCTTCTGACCGTAGATAAGTTCCTTTGCAGTCCGGATAAAACTGAAGAGCGTAAGCCCAGGAACTTCAATGGGATTCTGAAAGGATAAATACAATCCCGCCTTTGCCCGCTGGTCCGGAGTAAGTCCGGTAATATCGCTGCCTTCCATTTCTATCCTTCCGGAAGTGACCTGATAGGCAGGATTCCCCAGGATAACGTTTCCGAGGGTGGATTTTCCTGCACCGTTTGGACCAAGAAGAACGTGTACTTCTCCGGGGAGAATGGTAAGGTTTATATTGCTGAGGATGGGCTTGTCTCCGGCGGATGCCGAGAGTTCATTCACCGTAAGATAGGGAGTCATGGAATACCTCCGATTTATAAAGCATAGTAAAATGATAGGATTAGTGGGCAAAGTATACACCGAAACGGAATATTTGACAAGCGTTAATTTTATGACGGGAAAAAGAATAATAAATCTATCATTATCATGAATCGGATGTGTTAAAGAATCAATAAAGAGTATGTATTGTGGATAGAAAAAATAAAGATTCAAAGGATACGAACCAATCTTACGGAAGAAGGGAATGGCGGAAAGGTGTCGAAGTTTTTTTGACGGAGGAATGGAGAAGCGCAGAATGCACGAACGGAAAGGAAAGTGTGTAATCCGGGATAGGCGGAAGAAGCCGGAATAACTGCAGGAACTGAAGAAGTGCAGAAGCGGCAATGCGGTTCTCGCCGGGGAAGGAGGACACAATCTGTGGGAGAGGATGCAAGAATAGGTTTTGTTTTCGACCGGTTGTTGTTTCGGATATTGACGGGGCGTGTTGAAAGTGATATGTTTATGCCATAAAGATGAAAGGAAGGATCCTGATATGCATATTTCAAAACGATTGTTCGGGACTACTCAGGAGGGCAGAGATGTCCATGCATACACCCTTGAAAATGGAAAAGGAATGAAAGCGGTCATTCTCGACTATGGCTGCATTATCCAGTCGCTAATCGTTCCGGACCGGAACGGAAAGCCGGTGGATGTTGTCCTTGGATATAATACGATAAAGGAATATGAAACCCAGTCCGGCTACCTCGGCGCTGCCATCGGCCGGGTAGGCAACCGTATCGGTGCAGGCGAGTTTACGCTGAACGGCGAAACCTATCATATGGTGAAAAATGACCGCGGGAATACCCTGCACGGCGGAATCCGGGGCTTTGACAAAAAGTACTATGTGGCAGCGGAAAACGGCGATGAACTTGTGCTGTCAACCACCAGCGCAGATATGGAGGAAGGATTCCCCGGGGACATGATCTTTTCCGTCCGGTATGGCCTAACAGAAGACAACGCGCTGAAGATTACCTACGTTGCGGATACCACCAGGGATACGCTTTATAACCCCACGAACCATTCCTATTTCAACCTCGCAGGCCACGGTTCCGTCCTTTCGCATGAGCTCATGCTGAACGCGGATGCCATCTGTGAGTGTGACGTGAATTGTCTTCCTACTGGCAAGCTTATTCCGGTGGAGGGTACCCCCTTCGATTTCCGTTCCTTCAAGCAGATCGGCAGGGATATCGGAGCGGACGATGAAATGCTCCACCGCGGCAATGGCTATGACCACAATTTCTGCATTGCAGGCGAAGAAGGCTTCAGGAAGATCGGAGAGTTGCGCTCTGCAGAGAGCGGGATCGCGATGACCTGCGAGAGCAATATGCCCGGTGTTCAGATATACACGGCCAATGGTCTCTCTGAACGGGATGGCAAGCAGGAGAAAATGGGAGACCGCTATGCGGTTTGCATGGAAACCCAGATCTGGCCGGATGCAGTCCATCACGGGAATTTCCCGTCCGGCGTGCTGAAGGCTGGCTGCCCCAAAACAGACGTTACCGTCTATCGTTTCTCCACCTTTGCGGAGTGAGAAGAAAGTGTTCAATGCCATGAATAAGAATCGAATGCAAAAACTTACGGAGCTGATGGGGAAAAAGGGACTTTCCCAGATTCTCGTTTCTGACCCTTCTTCCGTTTTTTATCTGACAGGAAGACGCGTGGAGCCGGGAGAGCGCATGGTTGTGCTGCTGGTACGTGAAAACGGTGACTGCACGCTCTTCGCAAATCGTCTGTTTGCACTGTCCGGCACGGTGGATGTGCCGCTGGTGGAATATGATGATACGGACGATTGTGTGAAGATCTTGGCGGACGCGCTGGATGCGGGGAAAATCGGGATCGACAAGACTTGGCCGAGTCAGTTTACAATCCGACTCATGGAAGCGAGAAGCGACATCCGCCCGGTACTGGGGTCTGCTCCCGTGGATGAGGCAAGGCTCTGCAAGGACCCCGAAGAGATCCGCCGGATGAAGGCTTCCTCAGCGCTGAATGACAGGACCCTGCAGGGAGTGATACAGAAACTCTTCTCCGGAATGAGCGAGACGGAGGGTGCCGACCTTTATTCCCGGGAAGCGGTTGCCAACGGTGCATCCGGCAACAGCTTTGCACCCCTGGTATGCTTTGGCGAAAACTGCGCGGATCCGCATCACAGCTCGGTCAGCAGCAGAAAGCTGTCGGCGGGGGATTCCGTGATCCTGGACGTGGGCCTTCTGCTGGAGGATTACTGCAGCGACATGACCCGGACGGTTTTCATCGGAAAGCCCACGGATGAACAGAAAAAGGTTTATGATATTGTCAAGGCGGCAAATGCCGCAGGCCGTGCTGCAGTACGCCCCGGTGTACCGCTGAAGGACGTGGACAGGGCAGCCAGAAAGGTCATTGAAGACGCCGGATACGGGCCATACTTTATTCACCGGACCGGTCACGGAATCGGTCTGGATGTACATGAATTTCCGGATGTCAGTGCGACTTCGGAAGCGGTATGTCTGCCCGGCATGTGTTTTTCCGTGGAACCCGGCATCTATCTGCCCGGACGCTTTGGCGTGCGTATCGAGGATCTGGTAACGGTCACGGAAAATGGAGCGGAGACCATGAATGCACTGCCGAGGGAACTCCTCTCCCTGGATATCGGATAAAGGCAGGCGCCGGAGGGGCGGAAAGCACTCCCTGGCAGCTGCAATGAATCAACCTTTGCGGAAGCGGACGTTCAGGGGTCTGGACGTTCGCTTTTCACCACGGTGGACCGCATAGAGAAAGGACCGCGACATGGAATTTGGAAAGCTTGCACTCGACAAGGAACGGGACATCATTGTGGAGCTCGATATGGAAGAAGACGGGCTGCACTATGTTTTGAGAACTCCAAACCATAAAACGGGAAATCTGATAACCAACCTGGCAAAACTTTGCGATCTGCCGCTCTCCGTGGACGAGCAGGGGCTCAGGGTGATACGGGGAATCATTCCCTGCTATATCGACGGCTATAATCACGAAGTATATGTGCTTCGCATGGGAAATACGAAGATTGCGAATATCTATCCGGACGGACAGATTGAGATGAAGGCTTCGATTCCCGCAATCTCCAAAACCCTCATGAGTCAGACAACGGATTACCGGATGGGGGTTCAGCAGACGATCGTAAAAACCTATATCCAGAAGGAATGCAAATTTCATACCGATCTGCATACCCACATGAACGGCAATCTGCCGCCGGATGTGCTGATTGCCCTGGGTATTATCCATCAGATCCGGTATCCCCTGTACTATGTGCGCAAGCTTGCCCTGAAATGCACGGAAAGACAGGAAGCCGAACTGGAAAAACAGCGCGCGCAGGTGAAAAAACAGTTCACGGATTCGCCGCTGACGGGCCGCTATTTGGAAAGAAGAATCAATGACCATACCTTTATCAATTTTGCGGACCTTATTCTGAATAACCCCGCAGATGCGGTGGAGAATATTGCAAAGATACGCAACTCGCTCACGATTCCCAAAGACGGCCAGGCGGTATTTGCGGACCTCGAAAAGGTTTATCTTTACCGTTACATTTTTACCAAGGGGGTACGATCGGATTTCCCGATAGCACTGCCGGACCTGCATGTGCCGGATCCGGAAGTGCAGATGTACCTGGAAAAAATGCTGGAGGACGGAAGGCAGGCGTGCTATCAGGGACTTTCCTTATTTCAGCATAAGCTGCTGTATATTGCCCGGATGTATGCCAGCAAGGGCATCCGATACGTGGAAATATCGGACACCACTCTGGTGAAGCCGGAGGCATCCTTCAAAATGCTTTCCGAAGTCCATGCGGTCATGCCTGTCATTCTGGAAGAAACCGGAGTGCTGATCCGCTTTCTTGCCGCGATCCGCAGAACGCCGCTTACAATCGTGAAGGATCAGGTGACGCCCAACGATTATCTTGCAGAGAACCTTCGGGTTCTGTACGGCGTTCTTCCGGATCCTTATGTGGCCGGTGCAGACATCGTCGGGGAAGAAATCAACGATATCATGGAACTTCAGCCCATCATTTCCGCCCTGGTCCGCATAGCGGCAGAAGAGCCTACTTTTGTGCTGAGGATTCATGCCGGTGAAAATGACAGCCTTCGCGACAATGTGGCGAACAGCCTTGCCTGTGTGACGGCATCCCTGTCCGAAGGGCAGAGAATGCCCAGAGTCCGCATCGGGCATGGGCTTTATACCTCCAATCTCCGGTCCCTGAAGGGCAGAAAACTGCTGCATGACCTGAAAAGCATGAATGTTGTCCTGGAATTCCAGATTACTTCCAACGTCCGCCTGAACAACCTGAGTGATATGCGTCACCATCCGCTCAAAACGTATCTGCAGGAAGGGATTTCCTGCGTGCAGGGAACCGATGGCGGGGCACTGTACGGTACGGATTCCATCGATGAAGAACTGGCCCTGCAGAAGCTGCTGGGACTCTCCCAGGAAGAGCTGATGAAAATCGCGACAGTGGATAACCGGCTGGCAGAGGAAGGATTTGCGGCCTTTTCAGACAAAAAGGCCAGGTTTGCCAGCATGCTAGCAGGGAAGCCTGCAGAGACGGTGCTGCAAGAGCGGGTCGCCAGCTTTGAAAAAGGCGACAGCCTGCTGTGGCTGACCAGGGACCGGGTCGATGCTTATGCGATTCTCAGCGGATCGATCCTTCCTTTTCCGGGGGGAAAAGTGCCGGTTCTGGTGGCAGGCGGCAGCTTCAACAGCGAGCATCACAGGACGGTTCTGCGGGCAGAAGGGAAGATGCTGATTCGGGAACTTCTGGAAAAAGCAGATCCTGAAAAGGTGTTTTTTGTGATCGGAAACACACTGCGGGGATATGAAAGATTTCTAGTGGAAGAAAACCGCGGAAGATTTCAGATTTTCGCCATCGTTCCGAGCCTGATTGACCGCCAGGAGGCGGAAAAGCTCATTGCCAGGAAAATTCCGGTACGGGTGGCGATTGAGCCATCCCCAATGGGGCTCTACAAGAGCTTTGCCTATGAAGCTTTCAAAAGGATGCCCTCCATTCTGCTGGCACTGGATGGGAACTCTGCAGCGGCCAACCTGATACAGGAGGCAAAAAACGGAAGATTTCCCTGCAGAACCTATGTGGACCGCCATTCCCGTGTCCTGATGACCAAGGCACGTGCCCTGCATGGCTATGTCACCGTGATTGAAGATGGAATGGCTGCGGCAGAGGATATCTTCCGCAGGTTTGACATCTGCAGAAAACCATAAAGCGAAGCCTGGGAGCAGCAGAACGTTCTCCGGAGAGGCGGAAGGTCCGGATACTGGCGGAGGCGCTCTGCGGGGAGCACATCCCGGCATGCGGACGCTGAACGATTAAAAAAGAAAAAAGGAGATTTGCCGATACAATTGCCGGATCACCTTTCGCACTTATTCAACAGGCCCAAGGAAGGGAAAATGAATGTTAAGGAAATGGTTTATTCTGTGCCTCTTATTAATTCTGCCGGTTCTTGCAGCGGCAGATGACAAGAAAGTTTATTTCAGCGGTGAGACAGCACCTTTTCCTGAGGATGCCCAGGTGATGAGAATCCTCGTTTTTCCGCTGCAGGGAGCAGACGGGATGCTGTTATCGCTGGACGATGATGCGTTGCTGGTGGATGGCGGTGTGGATACGCAGGCGGATATCGTGTTTGATACTGCGAAAGAATATGGGTGCTCCCGTGTACACAGGGCGTTTAATACGCATCCCCATAATGACCACATCGGTAGTATACCGAAACTGCTCGAGAAGGGGTTTGAAATAGACCAGTTCATCACGGTTTTTCCCCTGGATTATTCCGAGAGCGATTCCATGCAGATCAAAGTGCTTGGAGAACTGAAGAAAAAGGGAATTCCCATTATCCAGATGAAAAATGGAGATGAAATTCCATTTGGTGAGGCAAAGATCACCATTGTACAGCAGACTGGAATGGGCGGCACCAACTCAAAATCGGGCATGCTCTATATCCGTTACAGGAACGCGTCCATTCTTCTGACGGGGGATGTGGAAGGAGATGCGCAGAGACTATTTGCCGATAAGTATGATCTGAAGGCAGATATTCTCAAGGTTCCGCACCATGGGGTCAGTCTGATCGAAACGGAGTTCCTGGAAAATGTGGATCCGGAATTTGCGGTTATTACCAATGGCTCTATCAATACGGAAGATGTGCAGGAAGAGCTGATGAAGGCGGGGATTCCATTTTATTTTGCCACCTGGGGACCCATCCTTCTTGAAACCGACGGAGAAAAGTGGATTGTGGACCAGAAGCGGTTCCCGGAGCGGGGAAAATATATAGAGCGTTATATACGGGATTTTGAACGAAGAAAACAAAAGAAAAAGCTGAATATTGAATCATGGTTCTGAAAGATACGAGAAAGCATTCCACCTCCGATCTGTCCGAGGATGAACAGTATATTATGACTTCCAGCTGTTTTCTGCGTGCAATGGAGCAGCCGCATCACGGGAATACGACGGTGGGACGGCATTCGATCGAAGTGAAGGATTTCAGCTTGGCAATCTGCCGGGCACTTGCCAGAAAAGAGATAGTGACGGATGAGAGAAGCGTTCTGATCGCCGCGCTCTGCCATGATCTCGGAATGGTGGGCCGATACGAAAAATACCGGAACAATCTGGAGTGCTGTTTCCGGCATCCCGTCGATTCCGTGGAGGAAGCAAGAAAGCTTTACCCGGAGATGGACAGCGCAACAGAGGACATTATCCGGAATCACATGTGGCCGCTTGCGGTCCATCGTCCCAGAAGCCTGGAAGGATATATTGTTTCGCTTGCGGATAAACGGGTTTCCATGCAGTCTGCCTTCTTTTCCGGAGAGAGGATCGCGGGTACCGATCGAATGGTCCGCTGGCTGATGCGTGTGAATCAATTTCTCAAAAGGGAAGGTGCACGGAAGTGAAAATCTATTTTGCAGGCTCCATCCGCGGCGGAAGAACGGATGCAGCACTTTACCAGCGCATGATCGCGGCAATGAAGCAGCACCACCATCTTGTCCTGACGGAGCACATCGGGGATCTTTCGCTCAGCATGCTCGAACAGAAAGAAGATGCGGATGAACGCATCTACCAGCAGGACATTGCGTGGCTTCTGGAGTCAGATATCCTGATTGCCGAATGTACCTGTCCTTCCCTCGGCGTAGGTTACGAGCTTGCCTATGCAGAGGCACATGAGAAGCTGGTACATATTTTTTACAATTCGGAACGATCCGCACTCTCCGCCATGCTGCGGGGGAACTCCTATTTTACGGTTCATCCCTATGCGACGGAAGAGCAGCTATTCGACCAGCTTGAGGAGATCATTTCATGATTTACTATCTTATTCTGATCAACATTCTTGCATTTCTTCTCTTTGTAGCGGATAAGAAGAAAGCCAGGACCCATGCCGGGCGGATTTCGGAGAAGATGCTGTTTTTGGCTGCCGGCGTGGGCGGAAGCCTGGGGGCCCTTATCGGCATGTTCTTTTTTCACCACAAAACCAGGCACTGGTACTTCCGGGTTTTTATTCCGCTCCTTTGCGTTCTCCATGCGTTCCTGCTTTTCCGTTTTGCAGACTTTCTGTTTTAGTGAGTCGAGTTGAATTTCCCGTTTGTTTACCTGTCTGCTGCCCTGGGGGGAATCCCGGCGGTATACGGTAAAAATACCACCGGATCCGGGGATGGACTGCTGCAGAAGGCTGGCTGAAAAAAACGGCAGCCGCAATGGCTGCCGAAGAAAATGGAATTGCCGGAGTCCGTCAGTCGGTAATGGGAAAACGGAAACAGGAGGCGGCGTTTCCGGAAAAAGGTGCCCGTGATCCACGGGACGCCTCCGTCTGCTGCTGCAGTCACCAATCGTGAAGAGAAGAAAAAGGGACGCCGGAGGAAAGGAATCCGGCGTCCGTGAAGGATCTGCTTCCGTCGTCAGCTTCTGCTGAATTCCGGTCTGCAGATCCTGTTTTTACGCAGCGGGGATCAATCGTCTTTGCGTTTCCGGAATAAATACTCGTCCAGTTCTTTTCTGACTTTTTCCGGAATGACTCGTGCTACCGGGCAGCATGCGGCATTCGCCATACGCCGTGTGAATTCGGTGATAAATTGGATATCCTTCTGCAACTGTTCCATGGACAGCACATCAGCGAGGTCATACCTGCAGTGAATCGGAGCGACGTTTCCGCCTGCGATTCGGGCCAGGGAAACGGCAGGAACGCCTTTGTCCGCAAACGGGGTGGAGTCGCTCGAATAAACACCGGTTTTTGCACTTACAGGAAATCCGAGCTCTGCTCCCATATACGAGAGGTAATTGGCCAGTTTTTCTTCTGCGGAAACCCGGGCAATGAACTTGCCCATAATGGTTCCGATCATATCCAGATTGATATTCAGGACGGTTTTCTCCAGTGCATCTTCGTGATCCCGGACATAGGCTTTCGAGCCCAGCAGTCCGCGTTCTTCACTGCCGCAGAAGACAAACCGGAGACCATAATTCAGAGGCTGGTCCTTCAGGGCTTCCATGACGCCGAGCAGGCCTGCGCAGCCGGACATATTATCATAGGCGCCGTGGGAGAGGGACGTCGAGTCGTAGTGGGCGGACAGCGTGATGAACTCGTCACGTTTTCCGGGTATTTCCGCAATCACGTTATGGGATTCGCCGTCATATTCCCTCTGGCTGACAGTGATGGTGACGGACTGCACATTGTCACGGACCAGCTTCACCGCGCTGGAAGAATGAATCATGGCGCAGAGGACCTTCCGGGAGTCTCCTACAACATGCTCCCTCAGATCCCGCTGGTCAATATCCTCATGCGGATAATACATGTTGCCGTACTGGAAGAGAATTCCTTTTGCGCCGGCCTTCATCAGATCCTGGTATGCAAAGTAGCCGATCCCCTGCGTATCCAGCAGGACAATCTTGTCTTTGGCGCCCGCAATGGAAACCGGATCCTGATTGGGCATGTAGTAAAGGGGTGCTTCTACGGTTCCGCTGCCGCATCCGAAAAATGCCTTGCAGGGAATGCTTTCGCCGTCTGCAGTTACGGAACAGCTTTCCATTTCCGCCATTGCGACACGGAAAGGCTCCAGATGTGCGGAAACTCCCATTTCCTGGCAGCATTTTTCCAGGTACTCAGCGACCTGGAGTTCTTCCGGAGTTCCGCTGGTGTGTACAAAGTCCGTATGGTTGAAGATGGATTTGAGCTCATTGGTGGTCATGCTATACTCCTCCTGCCTGTGATTGTCCGTCATTATAGCACTCCTGCCGATGGCAGACAATGGAAGATCAATCCGGAGTCGCAACGTTCCGGAGATGCCTGGGAACCTCCGGGAGATGAGCGGTTTCCGGCGGCACGCAGGCCGGTGAGGAGGGCACTCCGGGAGAAAAGCATCCTCCTTCGGAAGTTTTTCCGGCGGCGGAATAACAGATTGCAGGAGAAGAACGGTCCACGGGACAGGCATGGACAGCGGTGACAGAGAAAGGGGAATTATGAAAGCATACTATCATCTGCCGGGACTTTTTGAGTTTACGGAACTCTATCGTGTCTTTCTGCCTCTGTTCCGGGAACATCGGGAATACTTCTATGACTGGTGTGAGATCGGCTCCATCTACGGGGCCCCGGGCGATTGCCTGTGGGGAGGAGGCCGTATTGGTTTCGGAGAGGAAAAGCCGCGGGACGTTGCGAAGCTGATGCGGGAATACGGGGTTTCCGCCCGCCTTACTTTCAGCAATTCCCTGCTGCGGGAAGAGCATCTTTCGGATCCGCGGTGCAATGCGCTGTGTGAGCTGTTTGCACACAACGGGCAGGTTCCTTCCGGTGTAATCCTCTGTTCGGACCTGCTTCTGCACTACCTGGAGGAGAAGTATCCGGAGCTGTATTTTGTCTCCTCCACGACGAAAGTCCTGACGAAAGCGGAGGAGCTGAGGAAGGAACTGCTCCGGAGCGAGTTCCGTTATGTAGTACCGGATTTCCGTCTGAATAAGGCAGAAGACCTGCTGCTTTCGCTTCCGGACAGGTTGAAGCGGAAGGTCGAATTTCTGTGTAATGAATGCTGCTGGTTTGACTGCCCCGAACGCAGGGAATGCTATGAGAATGTCAGCCGCCGCGCGCTTGGGGAAAACTGCGAGGAGCACCTTTGTGTTTCCCCGGATGCTTCAAAGGGGTACCGCTTTTCCGAGGCAATGAAAAACCCGGGTTTTATCGGAATAAAGGAGATTCAGGATTATTATCTGCCGCATGGCTTTTCCCACTTCAAAATCGAAGGCAGAAGTCTGGGCAGCGCCCTCATTCTGGAATTCCTGCTGTATTATATGACAAAGCCCGAATATCATATCCGGGTCCGTGAGGAAATCTACCTGGACAGCATGCTGGATCTGTTCTGAAGGCCGCGGTGCTTTTCTGGGATTCAGGCCTTCCGGAGGATATTGCATAAATGCAGCGTCGGAAGAATAAAAAAGAAGACTGTCGATTCTGACAGTCCGGGAAGGCTTCAGACAGGCTGGACATCCTCTTCCGCGAGATTGGGATGGAGTGCCATGCGGGCCGAGTGTACGGTGTCGATGGAAATACTGAGAATGCCGTAGAATACGATGGTGCAGGTGAAAAGATTGAGGATGAGCCGGAATACTTCATTGTGGGAGAAGGTATCCAGAAGGGCGACCTGCGTCGTATAGATGGAACAGAGACAGACAATCATGTTGGTACGCTGCACGGTATGGCTGAGAGTGCTTCCGATGTTTCGCTTCTGCAGTATTCCGATTCCCAGAATGACGAAACGGACAATATTGAACAGCACCAGCAGAATCAGGAAAAACGGGGGATAGTGCAGCGACTGGTTGCGTATGATCGTTTCCACGGAAATTGCGGTAAAGACCAGACTTACGATGAGCAGCCACAATCCGATTAACAGGGAAAGACGGGCTTCAAAGTGAGTCGGGGTTTCATCACTCCGGGGAGTAAAAAGCTTGTGCCGGGTGACCATGGCAACGGAAAGCCGGATCAGGGAAAAGAGAAGATTGTACAGTCCAAGGACCATAAACCAGAGCGAACGCTGGGTAAAACCGGAATAAAGGCAGAATACGAGAAATACAAAGCTGATGCCAAAGGAAAAATACAGCATGCACAGGTTGACAAAAGACTCGTTTCGCAGTTTTCCGGCAATCAGCGGGTGTTTTTCTGCGATTTTTCGGCAGATGGGTTCGGGAATGCGCATGATGCCTCCGAAAATTAATGGAATGAGCGCTTATTCTAGTCTATTCCATTCCAAAAGTAAAGCAAATTATTCATTTTTTATGGATAAGAATTCATATGACGGGGCATAATCGTATACTTCCGGAAGATGATGCTTGCTTTCAGCGGCCATTTAGCATACAATAGATGCAAGTTTATGAAGGAGGGACAATGCAATGCGTAAGACAAGACTGATTCTGACACTGGTGATGGTGCTGGTTCTTCTGTGTCTGTCGGGCAGTGCTCTTGCACTTGTCAAGCACACCTGCGGACTTTCCAATTGTATCTGTTTCATTCAGCTTGGGGATAAGGGAAAAGCGGTCAGCGGCATTATAGACCGGCTTTATGAACAGGGATACCTGCCCAGTGCTTCCGGTTCCACATTTACCGCAGAGGTGGAGCAGGCGGTAATGGCTTTCCAGAAAGACCATAAGTTAAAAGCAGACGGGAAAATGACGGATAATACGCTGACCTATCTGCTGTATGGCATGAGTGTCAAGAATCTGGATACTTACTATCCGGAGCTTTCCGGGGATGAGGTATGGGTATCCACGGACGGCGGTACGCGCTTCCACTCCAATCCCACCTGTTCCGGCATGGCATATGCCAGAAAGATGAGCGCACGGAATGCCCAGGAACTTGGATTCAAGCCTTGCCTGCGGTGCTGGTCCTACTGAATTTTAACCTCTCATCTTTCGGATGAGAGGTTCTTTAAATTGGGAGCTTTCATTCATGAAGATTTGTTTTTTTGATATTGACGGAACCCTCTGGGATGAACGGTTTCAGATTCCGGAAAGTACCCGGGAGGCGGTTCGGCGCGTCAGGGCTGCGGAAAATCTTGTGTTCATCAACAGCGGACGCACCCGCGCATTCATTCATGCCGATACCCTCTTTTCCCTGAAGCTGGACGGCCTGGTTTCCGGCTGTGGGACGATGCTGGAGGTGGCGGAAAAAGGAGCCTTCATTGATCCGGATTACCATCGGAATCGCGTGATCGCCAGTACAGAGCCTGCGCTGGAAGAAAAGAAGCAGACGATCGCCATTCTGGAACGGTATCACATCATGTCCATTCTGGAGGGAATTGACGATCTGTTTGCTGATATGAAGGCATTCGGCCATGACCCGTTTTTTCAGATTGTTGCAGAGGATATGGGGGAGCATCTTCTCCCGTTCGAAGAAGCCAAAAAGAGTCTGGCTTTTTCCAAACTATCCTGTGATCTGCAGGGCCTGGAACACCGGGAGCAGGCGGTTGCAGAGCTGAAGGAAATGTATACCTATATTCCCCATTACGGGGATACGGTCTGCGAACTGGTGCCCAAAGGATGCAGCAAAGGTACCGGCATCCTCAAAATCTGCGAAACCCTCGGTGTTCCGGTGGCGGATACGTATGCCTTCGGGGACAGCTATAATGATCTCGAAATGATGAAGACCGCGGGAACCAGCATTGCCATGGGGAATGCAGAGGATGCGGTGAAGCAGGCAGCTGGTTTGGTTACAAAGCCGCTGAAGGAAGACGGAATTTATTACGCCTGCGAGAAACTGGGGCTGTTTTAGGGATCGGGATGCTGCCGTGTTACTGCAGCCGCTCTTTTCCAACGCAAAAGAAATGCACTCACGAAAATGAGTGCATTTTTTTATGGATTCAGTTTCTGCTCGAAAACCCATTCGAGGTTATCCGAAATGTCATAGGCGAGGCGATCCACCGCCAGCGGGTCTTCGATCCCTACTGCCTTAAACTCTTCTTCGGAGTATTGAATCTTTTCGCAGACGGTACTGCCGGCAGCGATCAGGGAATCATAGCATTCCATCTCGGAGGGAAGGTCGGGATCCGCTGCGCTGAAGAGAAACCGTACCGGAGTGGAAACCGCATTCGCAATTTCTGCCTCCGAGAGGGAGGAATCCATCCTGGGGCTGAGAAGCAGTGCTGCGGCGAAAAACGGGGACGGACTGTAACGCGTGAGCAGGCGGAAGGCAAGGCTTCCACCCATGGAAAACCCGGTCACATAGACCCTGGAAGCGTCGACCAGCCCTTCGGCTGCCATTTCGCGAATCTTACGTACGGTGGCATCTAGGACGCTGTCCGGTTCCAGGGTGGTAACCTCTTCGAAATAGGGAACCAGCACATAACAGGGATGCCTGCGCTGAAATTCAGGCTCTGCCCATGCGACGGCATTGCGGCCTGAGTACAGGATGTTGATATCGGTTTCATCGTGAAGGGAAAGGATCAGCGGCAGCGGGGTATCTGCTTCTGCAGGCGAGTAGAGACTGTAATCAAAATACTCTCCTGTGGGGCTCCAGTCATTCCGATACATGGAATGGTGGACAAATTCATCTGCCACATCGGTATGGGAATACTCGAGCGCGGCTTTTGAGAAGGAATAACCCCAGCGCAGGCTGGTTACCTTCCACCAGCCGATATCGACCCAGGGTACGGGCAGCTCATCCGCAAAAGAAAGAGTAATCGTGTTATTCTCCATGGAAAGGGATGTGGGGATCAGAACCCAGGAATCCTTGTTGCTGTATCGATAGACCGCTTCCAGCATGAATTCATCGGCTTTCAGGGTACTGCAGGCAGACGGGTCGGAAACGTCAAAGGTAATCCGGTCCAGAATCTGTCCCTGCCTGCCTACATGGCAGTAGGTGGAAACGTGAAATACTTCCGCCTGGGAAACGGATGCCAGAAGCAGAAAACAGAATACCAGGAAAAGGATTTTTTTCATGGAGACCACCTCAACATCACAGGGAAGAAAGCATCTTATCCCTGACTTTTCGGAAGAAAATCGCAAACAGGATAATCAGCACAATGGCGGTCATGGTCCAGCTGATCGGATAGGAGACCAGCAGGGAATCCATCGACGGTGCGAGGGGGAAGATGACGAGAATCCAGAACACGCGGAAAGCGCAGACCCCCAGCAGCGAAATGATCATGGGAAGCAGCGAATAGCCGATTCCGCGAAGGGAGCCGGTCATTACATCCATGATACCGCAGAGGAAATAGGGGACTACGACGATTTTGAGGCGGTTTGCACCGACAGCGATGACAGCGGGGTCCGGAGAGAAAAGAGAAAGCAGGGGATTCGCGGCCAGATAGCAGGCGGGTCCGAGAATCAGACCGAAGACCGTGGACCAGAACAGGGAAACCTTGACGGAATTGAGAACCCGGTCCGGTTTCCGGGCGCCGGTATTCTGCCCGGTGAAACTGGTAACGGCCTGCTGGAAGGTGTTCATCGCCTGATATACGAAGCCGCCGAGATTGCTTGCCGCAGAATTTCCGGCGATTACCACGGAGCCGAAGCTGTTCACGGAAGACTGAATCAGCACATTGGAGATGGAGAAAAGCATGCTCTGTACGCCGGCAGGGAGACCGATGTGGACAATTCGGAGAAGGATGCCCAATTTAATCCGGAGCTTTTTCAGGTTGACCCGGATCGGGGGATCAGCAACCATAAGGGACTTTAACGCCAGCGCGGCGGAAATACCCTGGGAGATGATGGTTGCAAGAGCAACGCCCGCGACGCTCATATGGAAGATGATGACGAAGAACAGGTTCAGGATGACATTGACGACGCCTGCGATGGTCAGAAAATAGAGCGGCCTCTGGGTATCTCCCACTGCACGAAGAATGGCTGCACAGAAGTTGTAAAGCATCTGCAGCGGCATTCCGATGAAGATGATTTTCATGTACAGCGTGGCAAGGGAAATAACGTCGTCGGGAGAACCCATCAGCGCCAGCATCGGACGTGCGAGAAAGAACCCGATGACCGCCAGAATACTGCCGCCGATTACGGAAATGCAGATGGATGTGCTGACGGTATCCTGAACTTCCTTGAATTTGCCGCCGCCTACCGACTGGGCAACCATGACGTTTACACCGACGGAGATTCCCATAAAAAGGCTGACGATCATACTGTTCAGGGAACCGACCGATCCAACGGCTGCCAGGGCTTCGTTTCCGGAAAAACGGCCTACCACGATGGTGTCTGCGGCATTGAAGGCAAGCTGCAATAAGCCGGACAGCATCAGGGGCAGGGAATAAAACAGAATCGATGTCAGAAGTGGGCCCTGTACCATGTCCAGCGTGTGTTGCTTTCGGGGAGGACGAATGCGCATAAAAGCACCTCTATGCATAAGGATTTACCACTGGGGCTCCAGATAAGGATAGACGGGAGAAAGGTTTCTTTCTGCCAGGTCCTTCCTCAGACGGACGCCCTTTTCATTTTCGAGGAAAGGACGGTATGCCGCAAGCTTTTCAGCATAATCCGCATCTTCGGCGCAGATGATGCCTTTCACGGCACTGAGCACGGTGCCGACTTCTTTTGTTGCACCGTTTTCCAAGTGAAGGGTGAGAATCGTGGATGTTGCTTTCAGAATCTGCACCTTCCCATAGGTGCGGTGCAGGATGGTGGCGCCTTCCTGAAATACGGACTGGAGGTAAGCAATTCCTTCCTTCATGCTCCGTTCGTCGGACTGGGCAGCCTGCATTTCATCCCGGGCACTATCTGCTCGTGCCGTCATTTCCGATAGCGTTTTAAAGGGGAACAGGGCTTTCGCCTGCCCGGTCAGCTGGGATGCCAGCGGAGGCCTGCGAATACCTGCAATCAGATCCGTTATCAGAATGTGATACCAGCTGTCAAGAATGGGGAGACCGGCATCAAAGGAAAGCGGATAGGACGGGAAATGGTTGCGGGCGGCTTCTGCCAGTTCCTGGCACATATGATTATAGACCGGCAGGAGGGTCTCCTGGCCTTTCATCCACGTATCCCGGAAGCCGGTCTGATTGGCGGCAGCACAGCCGGACGCGGGAAAATAGACAAAGGAATGCTGAGGATCATAGAAAAACAGATAGCTGGTAACAGCAGTGAGATCTTGGGCATACTGCATCCTTCCGGGGGTGCATGCAGAAAGCAGCTGGGCACTCTCTTCCAGGAAGGTGTTGACCTTGAGCGTCAGGTCGATTTCGTTTGCATCGAATAATTCGGTGAGCATGCTTTTTACGCGTGCGGGCTCCATCTGTGCCCATTTCACAAGCCCTTTGAAAGGCTGCTTCAGGGAGTCAATGGTATGTGCAGACAGTGTCCGGACGTGGTCAAGCTGTTGCGCAAATTCCTCATCGGAGGAAAGAAGCGCCCTGTCCATGGCCGGCTTGAAACCGGCACAGACCTGCCACGGATTATTTATTCGGTTATTCAGTTTTTCGGCAACATAAGTATCAAGAAGGGAATAAAGGGAATTTGCGTTCATGATCTGACCTCAGCGTTCATAGGATGCAAGGATTGTATCACAGGAATGAGAAACAGGCAAATCAAAAAAAACTTCCGCAGACCAACGGCGGAAGCTTTTCACAGGGGAGGACTGCAAAAAAAGGGAAGGAGAAAAACGACCACCAAAGGAGGTGGTCGTGGAGGAATCAGGTTTTTCCGCAGTTGACATATCCGTTGGGAGGCGGCCAGTGATAGCCCCGCTGGTTATAGAGCTCATAATCCGGGGCCGGTGCATAGGAACCGGCATCAAAGCCGACGAGCTCTCCGTTCCGAATCCATGCCAGGTCGCTGTCATGAAGATGAGCGATCAGATAGGCCCTGAGTTCGGAGAGTTTTTCCGCGCAGGAAGGATCGTGAATCAGGTTATGCTTTTCGTGCGGATCCGCTTGAATATCAAAAAGCTGGAACGTGTTGCCGCAGGGGTAATAAATCAGTTTATAGCGGCCGTCCGTGGCCATGCGGGTGGCTTTACGGCCTTCCCCGATTTCGCCGTACAGAAGCTCTCTGCTGCTGTGAAGCAGATCAATTCCTTCAACGGTGGATGGCACCGGAATACCGCAGAGGGAAAGAAGGGTCGGCATGACGTCTTCGAGACAGGCAATCCTGTCGCTGACAAGTCCGCGATATTCCTTGACCGGCTCACCGGAGATCAGGAGAGGAATGTTGCAGGATCCCTGATAGAAAGTACGCTTGCCGCAGATTCCGTGCTCAAAGAGGGTATCGCCATGGTCGGAAAGGAAAACGATAATGGTATCTTTCAGCAGATTGCACTCCCGGAGCGTTCCGATGAGAGTACGAATTTCATAATCAATCTGTGTGCAAAGTGCATAGAAAGCATGTTTGGCGCGGCGGATTTCCTTCTGACTGTAAGGGGCAGCCTGCTCCTGCAGAAGCCGGATAATGACGGAATCATCCAGCCAGTCCTCGCCGCCTTCGGGAAGGTCAATTTCCGCTTCATCATAAAAATCCAGGAAAGTCTGAAGGGGGACCAGCGGAGGATGGGGGAACTGGTAGGACATGTAGAACAGTGCAGGACGGGTCGGATCTTTCCGCTTGATCATCTTCGTCATCTGCCAGGTGGCGAAATGCGTGGGATGCATGTTTTCCGGAAGATGCCAAGGACGCGTCAGGTAGCTGTTATTTCCCATGTTATGCAGGAATTCCTGACCGACATAGCCCTGTTCTCCCAGCCAGATCTGATAATCATCGACGACGCCGAAGTCATAGCGTCCCTCTTCCATCAGGACGACATCATCGAATCCGATGCGGTTGCGCTGCGGGTACACATGCAGTTTTCCCACGGCGTATGCCTGATAGCCGGCATTCCGGAAAGCCTGCGCCAGGGTGGTGACGTCCGGCATGGGCATCTGGTCCGAGTATACCCGGTCCCCGTGGGAGCGGGGAGTCATTCCTGTCATGAGCGAGCGTCTTGCAGGAATGCATACCGGGCAGGTGGAAATGCAGTTAGTAAAGCGGATGCCGTCTGCAGCCAGCTGATTCAGGGTAGGCGTCATGATGACAGGATGACCGGCACAGCCAAGGTAGCTCGCCGGCCAGTGGTCGGCGGAAATGAGAAGCACATTTTTTTGTTCAGACATAGTGGTCTCCTTAGATCAGTCCGAGAGCTTGCGGAAGAGCCAGGGAAAATGCGGGACAATAGGTTACAAGAAGCAGGACGAACAGCATGACAAGCAGGAAGGGGAAGGTCTGTTTGGTGAGGTCTTCGATGGATTTTCCTGTAAGTCCGCTGCCGATAAACAGTACGCCTCCGACCGGGGGAGTTATCAGGCCAATGCCGCAGTTCAGGATGAGCATGACGCCGAACTGTATGGGAGAAAGGCCGATATTCAGCAGGATGGGCAGAAGGATCGGTGTGACAATGACAATGATGGAAGCCATGCCGAGGATGGTGCCCAAAGCGAGGATGATGCCGTTGATCAGCAGAAGTAGCAGGTAGCGGTTGGCCGTCAGGCCCATCAGGGCTTCTACCACCAGGGAGGGAATTTTCAGGTAGGTGATGCAGAACCCGAAAGGACCGGAGGCCGCGATCAGGATCAGCACGGTGGACAGGGTGCGGATGCTGTTCTTCACCACTTTGAGCATATCCTTCGGGGACAGTTCGTGGTAGATCAGGGTGGACACGAGTATGGCATACAGGCAGGCAATTGCTGCGGATTCCGTAGCGGTGAAAACACCGAAGACCACACCGATGACAACAATAATGACGGTGCCCATGCCCCAGACGGACTGCCGGATGGCAGAAAGCAGACGCTTCATCGAGAAGGCATCTCCCTTGGGGTAATGCCGTTTTACGGAAAGGATATAGCTGAAGATCATCAGCGCAAGGCCCAGAAGCAGGCCGGGAACAATACCGGCCATGAAAAGGGCACTGACGGACAGTCCGCCTGCCGCCATGGCATAGATGATCATGTTGTGACTGGGGGGAATCAGCATGCCCTGCACTGAACTGGTCATGGTGACTGCGGCGGAGAATTCGTCGTCATAGCCCTGGCGGTGCATCATGGGAATGAGGATTGCGCCCAGAGAAGCAGTGTCTGCTGTGGCGGAGCCGGAAATGCCGCCAAAGAAGATGGAGGCAACAATGTTTACCATGGCAAGACCGCCACGCATCCATCCGACACAGGCATCCGCAAGAAGAATGAGCCTTTCGGAGATGCCGCCGTGGCTCATCAGGTCGCCTGCCAGAATAAAGAACGGAATTGCCAGGAAGGTGAAACCGTCCACGGCATCTACCAGCGTATTAATGACCTGCGTGGGGGAAAGGCCCAGGTAGAGGATGGTCACCGCGGAGGAGGCAATCATGGCATAGGAAATATGACCGGATAAGAAGATAATGAGAAAAAACAAGTCCAGCAGGAGCATAATGGCGGTCAGATTCATTTTTTCATGTCTCCTTTCAGTACGCGGTAAAGGGACATGGCAGCCCCGTAAACACCTCCAACAACAACGGAGAGATAGATGATCATCATGGGCCATCTGGTTGCAGACATGCGGGCGCGGCGGGTCAGATACATCAGCTGGATGCCATATATAACAAAGAAGATATTGACAGCAAGCAGGAGAACGTAGGCAAGCCGTGATAATATCCGCTGTACTTTCAATGGAAGAAGGTTGGTCAGAATTGTCATGCGCACATGCAGCGCATTCTTGATTGCGTAGCCGGAGGAAACAAAACAGAGCCAGACCATGCAGAGGATGGCAAGTTCCTGAGTCCAGCGCGGATTGCGGATGAAGGGAATATACCGTCCGATGACTCCGTAGGAGACAGAGAAGACCATTACTGCGAAGAGAAGCATGCAGATGGTGATCATGACGTTGGAAATGGCGTCAGCGATCTTATCGAGGAGTTTATTGTCGGAAAACATCTTTCTACTCCTTTCAAGGAAAAAAGGGAATGGCTAGCCCATTCCCTTTTCGGAAAAACTCAATAGGCCGTGGCCTTGATTGCGGAAATGATATCATCGAATTCCTTGCCGTATTTGTCATACACTGCGGAGCAGGCTTCCTGCCATTCGGCTACGTCCACATCGATGACTTCGACGCCGGAATCCTTGATCTGCTGCAGATATTCGGCATCCTTGCTGTCGGAGAGTTCTTCAAAATAGGGAACGGACTCTTCCATTGCCTCAAGAATCACTGCACGATCCTCATCGGTGAGGCTGTTCCAGGTCATCTCGGAGAACAGAATCAGGTTGGGGCTGGTTTCGTGACCATCCAGCACATAGTACTTGGCAACTTCCGGGAAAGCGTTGTTCACAAATCCGGACAGGGGCTGTTCTGCGCCGTCCACCACGCCGGACTGCAGCGCGGAATAAAGCTCGGAGAATGCAACTGACTGGGCATAGGCACCCATGGCTTCCACGGCATCATAGTAGACGGAGCCTTCCTGGCAGCGGATCTGGAGGTTTTTCATATCGGAGGGGTGCTTAACCGCTTTCTTTGTGAAGAAATAGTTGCGGGAAGACTCCTGATAGGCACCAATGCAGACGATGCCGGTTCCCTCGGACTGCACCTTATCCAGCAGTGCGCGTCCGGCTTCGCTCTTTACAAAGGCACGGGCATGGGCGACAGAATCGAAAAGATAGGGAAGGGTGAAGACGCGGAGGTCATCGCAGCCATAATCGGCGATAACGCCGCTCATGAGCATGGCACCGTCAATGGTTCCGGTCTGAAGGCCCTGTGCAGTGGTGGCCTTGTCACCGAGGGAAGCACTGTAGTAGATGTCCAGGGTGAGACGGCCGTTGGTTTTCTCAGAGAGGATTTCTCCGAATTTCGCAACGCCCATGCAGAGGGGATGCTTTTCACCGTTCTGGAGTGCAATACGGAAGGTACGGGAGTCTTCTGCGGTAGCGGTAAAAGAGAAGACGACGAGGGCTAAGAGAGCCAGCGTAAGGATGATCTTTTTCATGGGAACACTCCTTTGAAAATAACGTTATTGCAATAAGTGATGGGAAGGATCGGCCGTATCCTTCAAACTGGCTCTAGTATATTTCAAATAACGTTATCTGTCAACAAGAAAAATCAAAATTTTTTCCTACTCAATAATTTAACAGAATAAAAAGAAATAACGTTTGCGTAAATACTGAAGATAAAAGAGATGATGTGCTTTTTTTTCTTGAGTTCAACCCGGCGTTTGGTTATAATGGAAAACAGTTTTCAGAAGGAGAAAAAACACATGGAAGAAACGCCAAAGCTCAAGACCATAGCGGAAAACCTGCATCTTTCCATCGGGACGGTGCAGCGGGCGCTCCACAATAAGGGAGGGTACAGCGAGAAAACCAAACAGCTTATCCTGAAAGAAGCGGAGCGTCTGGGCTATACGCCAAACGCTGCGGCTTCCGCACTGCGGCGCTCTGCAATTCGTCTTGGGGTGCTCCTGCCCAAGCCGGAAAAAGACAATCGTTATTTCTTTTCCTATCTGTGGCAGGGAATCGAAAAAGCATGTTCGGAAATGGCAATCTATCAGATTGAGATTGTCAGAGGCTACGCGGAGCCTGGCTCTGACCAGTGTGTGGAAATATTGGAATCCTGGCTTTCTGATACGCAGAAACCGGTGGAAGGGCTGATCACGGTTCTGCGCCGCAATGAAGCGGTGGACCGGCTGATCCAGAAATTTGAAGATAAAGGCATCCCTGTTTTTGTGATCAACTCCTGTGTGGATACGTTCAGTCAGGGGCACCGATGCTTTGCCATTGATGCCAATCGCAGCATCGGATCTCTGGGGGCGGATCTTTTTGCTTCCATGCACCGCAGGACCGAAGGGAACCTGCTGCTGCTTGCAGGAGACAGAAACAACCCGATGCAGGTTGCAAGAAGCAACGATTTCTGTACCCGTATGGAGAAGGAATGCACGCGTATCCAGATTATGGAGACCCATCTTTACCATGATCTTCCGAAACTGAAGGCATTCGTCCAGAACTGGGTGCAGAAAATGGATGATGTGGTCGGCATCTATGCGGTGTCTGCAAGAGAAACACTTACTGCCTGTCAGGCGCTGTCGGATGTTCCCTCGAAACCGGAACTTACCCTGATCGGAACGGATGCTTTTCCCGAGCTGCTTCCTTTTTTTCAGAACGGCATTCTCACGGCATCGATATATCAGTATCCGTCAAAGCAGTCCTATCTTGCGGTTCATATTCTGATTTCGGAGATCACACATTCCACACATTCCTTTGACCTGGAGAACTTTCCCATCGTTCCCGTTTTCAGAAGCATTGCATCCGTCTATTGCCACCCGGTGGGACTGATATAAAAGCTTTTACTGCAATGGGCCTTACCTGTCATCCCGGGAAGTTGCCCACTCTTCACAAAAAGCCTTTTCTGCGAATGTTAAAAATGATTACGGGAAAAATAATTGTATCGGGAAATGTGATTTTCCCATAAGGCGGATTCGTCCTGCCCGGTGGTAGAAGCCCTGAAGCAGGATTGGCTTTTATATGAATGGTGTGATATTATGAAAGAACCTGAATGGTTGGAATAGGAGGAATAAAATGAGCATTGATCTCAGCAAGATGTCGAAGCTTGGTTTTGGCCTGATGAGGCTTCCGCAATTGAATGGTGAAATTGATCATGAACAGGTATGCAGGATGGTAGACGCTTACATGGCTGCCGGGCTGAATTATTTTGATACGGCCTATGTGTACCATGGGGGCAAATCCGAGGTGGAAGTGCGAAGCGCCATTGTGGAGCGCTATCCGCGGGACAGCTTCTATCTTGCGACAAAGCTTCCTGCCTGGAGCATCAAAAAACCGGAGGACAGAGACCGCATCCTGGCCGAGCAGATGGAGCGTGCCGGCGTGGATTATTTTGATTTCTACCTCCTTCATTCCCTGGAGAATGGCCATCATGTTTCCGTATACGAAGACATGGACTGCTTTAACTGGTGTCTGAAGAAGAAGGAAGAAGGAAAGATCCGTCACTTCGGTTTTTCGTTCCATGGAACTGCGGAGCTTCTGGTCGAAGTGCTTGACCGGCATCCGGAGGTGGAGTTCGTTCAGATTCAGCTCAATTATCTTGACTGGAGCAATCCCGTGGTGGACGCCGGACGCATTTATTCCATTCTGAGGCAAAGAAACATTCCCATGATCATCATGGAACCGGTAAAAGGAGGAAGACTGGCCGAGGTGACGCCGGAGATTGAGGCTAAATTCCGGGCGGCGAATCCCGAAGCTTCTGTCGCATCCTGGGCGCTGCGTTTTGCAGCTTCGCTCCCCGGGGTAATGACAGTGCTGTCCGGCATGAGCAATGAGGAGCAGATGGCAGATAACCTGAAGACCTTCAGCCCCTTCCGGCCGCTGTCCGAAGAGGAAATGGCACTGGTGAAGGAGGTCGCGGCGGAAATGATGAATACGCCGCTGATCGGCTGCACGGCATGCAGATACTGTACGGATGGCTGCCCGATGCATATCAATATCCCGGAAATCTTCAAGGCGATGAATACCATGCGCCTGTTCCCGAAGGAGAACCGGCCACATTCCTTCTATGCCAACATGACGGCAGGAGGAGGAAAGGCAGGGGACTGCATCGGATGCGGACAGTGCGAAGGCGTCTGCCCGCAGCACCTCGAAATCATCCAGCTGCTGGCACAGGCATCCGAACTGCTGGACCAGCAGAACTGACGCTCCTTTCGTTTTTAACCGAACCTTTCCGGGCCTGGAAAACCTTTCCGGGCCCTTTTTTGATGGAAATCGGTCCTGCAGCAGTGGAGAATATCCGGCATTCAAAGCCGGAACAGCATACAGAAAAGCCCTGATCACTTGCGATCAGGGCTTTGGTCCGTTCATTCGCGGCATCCGCAAAAGAACAGGAAACATTATTTCTTGTGGAAGCTGAGCTTGTTTTCCTCGTGGCGGATAAGGCGCTTAATGTTTGCCTTATGGCGCCAGATGGCGAGTGCGGCCATCAGCAGAACAAGCAGGAAGGTGCGCAGTTCAAACGGAATCACAAGGGCGCAGAAAATCGGGAAGGAAGCCGCAGCCAGTATGGATCCGAGAGAGACGTAGCGGGAAATGGCGACCGTAATCAGGAACACCAGAAAGCATCCGAGCATGGGAATGGGGACGACAAACAGCAGAGAACCGAAACTGGTGGCAATTCCCTTTCCGCCTTTAAAGCCGAAGAAGATGGGGAAATTATGACCGACCACGGCACCGAGGGAAGCAAGAAGACCATAGAACAGGGCCGGGCCGCAGATGAGACGGGCGATGAGCACCGCCAGAATGCCCTTGAGCATGTCCCCGGCAAGCGTCAGCGCACCGTATTTCTTCCCCATAACGCGCAGCACATTGGTGGCTCCGATGTTTCCGCTTCCCTTGGAACGGATATCTTCCCCATGAAGCCGGGAAAGAAGCGCGCCGGTGGAGATGGAGCCGAGAAGATAGGCAATAATGAATGCAATGACAGGACGAAGCATCGTTTATTCCTCCTTGCTGTTCTTTTCCCGAAGAATGAAACGGATGGGGGTTCCCTCAAAGCCGAATGCTTTGCGGAAGCAGTTTTCGATGTAGCGCTGATAGGAAAAATGCATCAGTCTTTCATCGTTGATAAAGAGTACAAAGGTAGGAGGGCTGACACTCTGCTGGGTGGCATAGTAAACCTTGAGTTTTCGTCCGGCGATGGTCGGCGGCTGCAGACCGGAAAGGGTGTCGGTCAGGATATCATTCAGCAGGCCGGTGGTGATGCGGCGGGTCGCCTGCTCATGGACCGTCTTTACGGTGGTGATGACATTGGGGAGGCGCTGGCCGGTGAGGGCAGAAATGAACAGAATCGGGGCATAGTCCATGAACTTCAGATCGTTGCGGATTTTTGCCTTGAACTGGTCCATGGTTTTGGTATCCTTTTCCACGGTATCCCATTTGTTGACTACGATGATGGCAGCTTTTCCTTCGTCATGCACGTAGCCTGCAATTTTGGTATCCTGTTCCGTAACTCCATCCTGGGCATCAATGAGGATGAGCGCAACGTCACAGCGGCGGATGGCAGCCAGGGCTCTGACGATGCTGTAGCGTTCAATGGATTCATCCTCGATGGCACGCTTCCTGCGGATTCCGGCAGTGTCGATGATATTGTAGCGCTGGCCGTCACGGGTAAAGGCGGTATCCAGTGCATCCCGGGTAGTTCCGGCAATATCGGAAACCATGGAACGTTCGGAGCCCAGGATGCGGTTTACAAGGCTGGATTTGCCGACATTGGGCCGGCCGACGACGGCAATGCCGATGGTACTCTCTTCCGGCTCGGGAGTGGTCTCTTTGGGAATATGCTTGATGATTTCATCCAGAAGATCGCCGAGACCGAGCATGTTGGTGGAGGAGATGGCAACCGGGTCACCCAGACCCAGATTGTAGAATTCGTAGAGATTGTCCGACATGCCGGCATGGTCCATTTTATTGACCACCAGCACGACGGGCTTCTGGCTCCGCCGGAGCATGGCGCCAACATCCTCGTCATCGGCGGTGAGGCCGGTGCGGCCGTCCACAAAGAAGAGGATCACATCGCAGGTTTCGATGGCAATTTCCGCCTGATGGCGCATCTGCCGGAGGAGAATGTCATCGGTGCGGGGGTCAATGCCGCCGGTATCGATCAGGGTAAAGAAGTGCCCCTGCCATTCGCAGTCCGCGTAGATGCGGTCCCGGGTGACTCCGGGGGTATCTTCCACGATGGAGATGCGGCGGCCGGCAATTTTGTTGAAAAAAGTGGACTTGCCGACATTGGGGCGTCCAACAATGGCAATAAGTGGTCTAGACATTGGGAATTATACCTCCGTTCCACGTAGAGCATAGAGAAAATCGGAGCCGTCATCCGGTACGGGGATGACCGGAACGCCGAGGGTTTCAATCAGTTCCGACAGATGCATATCATCAAGGAAAACATCATCGCCTTTTCGGATCATGTTGGCCGTAATGAGAATTTCATCACAGGGGCGGTGATGCAGTGCGGTGACCAGGTCCTGACCGGTCAGAAGGCCGGAGACCGTAACGGTTTCTCCGAAAAAATGGTTGATGACCGGCACGACTTCCACGGTGACCTGCGGCATCCTGAGCTTGTCCACCTGTTCCTGAAGAAAGGGAGCCACGGAAGTCCCGCAGGCAATGATGACATGGCGGGCCTTTGCCGTACTGTTATCCGGGTCAAGCCGCAGGGCGGTGTCAAATTCATCTTCAAAGCGGCGCAGCAGACCGACGCCGTTTTCATACTGGGGATAATCCTCGTAGCTTTCGTCATCCGGAAGCGGAAGGTCCGCAATGCGGTAGAATTCATCCGACGGAAAGACGAACCGTGTTCCGGCAGAGGCCAGCATGCGCTTCTGGAAATCCCCGGCAATGGCGATGATCTGCCTTGCCTCTTCCCGGGTATAGGGGCGCAGCGGAAACAGATGCTCCCGGTATCTGGTCAGGCCGACCGGCACCAGCGCAGCGGAAAGCGCATGCGGAGAAAGGGAAGTCAGATCG